>JAJDNW010000041.1 GCA_022340465.1 Deltaproteobacteria bacterium
ATGCGGATGTCGTCCGGGTTGGTGGCGGCTCTGTTTATGTCCATATGACAGTCGGTGTTGCAGAGCGGATCGAGTGGATTCAGCCCGAAATACTCGAAATCCAGGACGTCGATATTGGCGGCCAGGGTTTGCGGCGATCCGTTACCGGACGCCCTGGTGAGTTTGTTTGCATTGAGGGCATAGGCGATGATTTCGTTGGGGCCGTCCGTGCTTCCATCACCGAATCCCTCCTCCTGTGGGTTGTCCGTTTCCCCGTCCCCGTCGTTGTCGATACTGTCGGCGTCGCCACCGGTGACATCCATGGAGAGCGCCATTGCATCGTGCCGGCCCGGCACGGGTTGAATGCCCGAACCGGCGGTTCCGACAGGGTCGTAGCCCGCCATCTGCAGGTCCCTGGTGATGAAATACATGGCCGTACGCACATTTTGCTGCATTTCAGAAGTGTTACGTTGTCTGCTGTGCAGGCTCAGCTGTTCGTGAAAGGCGGTGACGATGCCGGCCATGACGATGCCAAGAATCGCCGTGGCGACCATCACTTCCACAAGGGAGAACCCTTTGCTGCCCATCGTCAACTACCTCCCTGTTTCTGGATATGAATGCCACTGGAATGCTGGAATATTGGGTGACGTCAACGGCCGATTTTCCGCCTTGACGCATTACTGCCGTATGGAGGCGGGAATTTCAATCCTGGTTGAATGCTCACAAAATACGGTAAATAGATCAGAGGTCGGGAATTTTTTGCTGAAACCCCTCGCCGGGTTGAAGAAAGAGGATATTTAAATTATAATTCCTTACTGCTTGCTGCAGGGATAGAAATTTCGGCTCGTCAAACTGACGGCGGATAAATCTTTCGCAGGGAGCGACGTAGTCGCGTTTCATAAAATCGTGGAACACGATTTTATTGTTTGTATTGAAATGTTTTGCCGATTTTATAAAGTAACGGTTGACATCGGTTTAAATCTGCAGAAAATTTGAAAGGATCCAGCCGGGTAAGGGGATGGCTGCCGGTTAACCTACAAGCACAAGGAGATGAAATGTCCTCACTCGTTACCACCGAAATCGAAAACCATGTGGCGCACGTGCGATTGAATCGGCCCGAAAAATACAACGCGCTCAGCCCTGACATGTGCAATGCCATTATCGATGCCGGCAGGAAAGTTGCCGCCGACAAGAGCGTCAGGGCGGTGGTCCTTTCTGGCGAAGGCAAAGGCTTCTGCGCCGGCCTCGACTTTCAGAGCTTCATGGAAATGGAGAAGTTGAGCGGTGAAAATGAGATGGCGTTGTTTGACAAGCCCGAAGGCAGTGCGGCCAATTACGCCCAACTCGTGGGGTATATCTGGAAACAGGTTCCGGTTCCGGTGATCGCCGCCGTTCACGGGGTTGCCTTCGGCGGGGGGCTGCAGCTCGCTCTGGCAGCGGACATTCGTCTGGTTGCCGGGGATGCGAAATTTTCGATCATGGAGATCAAGTGGGGGCTGATACCGGATATGTCGGGAACCCAGACCCTGAGGGACCTGGTCAGGTTGGATGTCGCCAAGGAGCTGACCTACACGGGGCGGGTCGTCCAAGCCGAAGAAGCCGCTGCGCTTGGGCTGGTGACCCGGGTCTGCGACGATCCCCTGGCGGCTGCGCGTGAAATGGCCGCGGAAATTGCCGGCAAGTCTCCCGACGCCATCGTAGCCGGGAAAAAACTTTTGGACGATGCCTGGCACGGAAGTTCGTCGGAAGGATTGGAATTGGAGGCGCGTTTGCAGAAGGGCGTCATCGGCCGGGCCAACCAGGTCGAAGCCGTCATGGCCAATTTTGAAAAGCGGGCCCCCAACTTCGCCAACCGCGAAAGATGAACCACAAAGACACAATGGCCACAACGGACACAACGAACTGAACCTTTGTGCCTTTGTGGTGAGAAAAAATGGGAATTGAAAAAGGGGAACAGGTGGAAAATTCATTGAAGGGGCACTTTCTGGTCGCCATGCCCGAGATGGCCGATTTCAATTTTTCTCATACGGTGACCTGTATCGCCGAGCACACGCAGAGCGGGGCCCTGGGCATCGTTATCAACCGGAAGCTGCCGTCCGTATCCGGTAAGACCATATTCGAAGAGCTGAAACTGGAGGGCCGGTCCGGGAGTGGATCGATTCCCATTCATATCGGCGGCCCGGTGCATGCAAATGAAATTTTCATCCTGCACGGCCCGCCGTTTTCATGGGAGAGCTGTATGATGATTACGGAAACCCTGGCCATGAGCAACACCATGGACATCATCACGGCCATCGCCCGCGGAGAAGGGCCCGAGGCGTTTATCATTTCCCTGGGCTGCGCCGGGTGGGGGCCGGGTCAGCTGGAGTTTGAAATTACTGAAAATGCCTGGTTGACCTGCCCGGTGGCGGAGGATGTTGTTTTTTACGAGCCGATAGAGACCCGCTGGGAGACGACTGTGAAAAGAATGGGGATCACCCCGGCGCTTTTGTCAAATACGCCCGGGCATGCATGAGTGAAGCGTCGACCGGGGGGAGATGCGGCGGTGTGTTTATGCCGGTTTCTTTGTTTTTTGTTTGGGTTTCTTTTTTTTTAGGCACACCTTGTCCTTTCTCACAAACGCGCAGAGCTTCGGGTTGTAATACTCTTTGCAATTCAAGGGATTGTAAAGTGGGCACTCAGGATGTTTTTCAGACATTTAGACTATTTTCCCCTCAGCCTGGTTCGGAAGTTTTATAGTAATCCCTAACTTGAGCTCAACTTAGGTAATCGTAAGCGTAGCATATATCTCATATTATTACAAGCCATTGGACATTTACCTGTTTTCGACTGAAGGCAATTCATTTTGACAATGCACCGGGGCTGGGGTAATAGGGTTCCAAGGCCAATGTCTCATACGGGGAATGGCAGAAAAAATCCTCTTCTAACAGCGACAGTCCCGGCAAGTGCAGGACGTTGAGTTTTAACATGCCCTCTTTTCAAGCGCTCAAAACCGAGCTTCAGGAGATCAATCGGTCCATGATCGCATCAATCGATCGGGTGATGACGATGCCCGGGATGTCTCCCGATGCATTTCAAGCCTGGAAGGAGACTTGCAGCACCGTTGGCCGGCAGGTGGAGGACGATGTCATCCGCGTGGCGGTGGTGGGAGCCATCAAGTCGGGTAAAAGCACCTTCATCAATTCCATCTTCAAGGAAGATTACCTCAAAAGGGGCGCCGGCGTGGTCACCTCGATCGTTACCCGCGCCCGCAGGGGGCCGTACCTCAAGGCAACCCTCTTTTTCAAATCCTGGGACGAGATCAATACGGAGATGCAGCAGGCCCTGACCCTGTTTCCTTCTTCACGGTGGCGGGCCGGTGAGGACCTTTTCGACATCCGCCGGGAGGCGGACCGGCGGGACCTCGCAGTTTCACTCGACTCGCTCAATTCGGAGATGCTCATTTCCGAGGGCGCGCGCAACGTCAACAGCATCGTTTTGGATTCCTATCTGAAGGGCTATGATCAGGTCAGGCCCATCATGGCTTCTGAGCAGATGACCAAGGTTTTCGAAGACGATGCCTTTGACGGACAGCGGGCCTTTGTGGGCAGCGACGCCCTGGCCGTTTACCTAAAAGACATCGAACTCGAGATCAACAACGGCAGTCTGGACGGCAATGTGGAGATCGCCGATTGCCAGGGAAGCGATTCGCCCAATCCACTGCACCTGGCCATGATTCAGGAGTATCTGGTCCGCACCGACCTGCTCATCTATGTCATCAGCAGCCGGACGGGCCTGCGGCAGGCCGATATCCGTTTTCTTTCCATGATCAAACAGATGGGGATACTGGAGAACATCCTGTTTGTCGTCAATTGTGATCTCAGCGAGCACGAAAGCGTGGCGGACCTGTCCGGCCTTGTTGAAAGGACGGGTCGTGAGCTGGCGATGCTGAAGCCGCAGCCGGAGGTGTTCACCCTTTCCTCCCTGCTGAATCTGTTCAGGGCAAGACAGGGGAAGAACACCGAAAAGGATGACCTGCGCCTTTCTCAATGGCTGAAGGAGAGGGCGCTGGTCGAATACTCGGACAGGGAAACCGAGCGTTTTTCAACGGTTTTTCAGAAAAAACTGGCGCGGGACAGATCCTCCCTGCTGCTTGCCAACAACATCGAGCGGTTGGCCGTCGTTGCAGCGGGCCTCTCCCACTGGGCCGGGTTGAATCTCGATGTGGCCGACAGAGATGCGCACGGTGTAGATGAAATCCTCGAGAAGATCGACTTTCACCGAAGGCGGATGGACAAGATCGCCGCCATGGTAAAAAGCACCCTGGACGGATCCGTTCAAAAGGTGAAAAAAGAGATACGTGTCGACATTGACCGCTTTTTCGATGCCCGGCACGGCAGCACCATGCAGCAGGTGGTGGAATTCATCCGAAGCTACAAGATGCCCATGGATCGCTATGAAGACAACCTTACGGCATCGGGCTTTACCGAAACGCTTTTTCTGGTATTTCAGGATTTCAAGGAGGCCCTGGACAAGCACCTGGCCGAAAAGGTCAACCCGAAGATCATCCGCTTTGTCCGCGAGGAGGAGCAGAAGATAGCCGAACACCTCGAAGCGGTGGCGGGTCCTTACGAATCCATGGTGAAGGAAGCGGTGGCGGAATATGTCGAGAGTATGACGAAAACAGGTATATCCATGCGCGGTGAATCCGTTTCGGGATCCCGTGACAATGGCCTGTCGGCCATGCGCCACGGCAGCGACCTGAAACTTCCGCCGATGGCAGCCACCATGCGCTACTCGGCACGCATCAAAACGGAAGCGGTGGTTAAACTGGGGGTTTACGCCTTTGAGAATCTAATCAGAAAACTGCTCAAAAAGGACCCAGACGGCAATGCCCGGCAAAAAATCAGGGCGCTGGAAGACGGGGTCAAACGCATGAAGCGCGAAACGGAGCGGTCCGTACTGCTGCACCTGAAAGACTACAGGGAAAATATCAAATTCCAGTACATGTACAAACTGGCCGGTGCCATGTCCGATCATCTTTACAAGGGGCTGCTGGAACGTTTTGAGGCCTACTTTGCGGACATTTCCACGATGGTGGCGTTGATCAAGGAGGAGCGCATCGACAAGAAGGGCTCCCTCGACAGCCTTCAACGGGTCGAAAAAGAATCTGTGGCCACGTTGCAGCGTATAGACGGGCTGAGGGAGAGAATCGGAAATATGGTGGCGGATATCGGCGTGGGCGGTTGATGATGCCAATTTGCATTTTTCAACCACACAAAGAACACGCGATAAAGGATTCGAGTGAAACTAAACGTTTTAGGTTTCAGGTGTTACGTTTTAAGTGGCAGTGGGGGATCGGTTTTTTCGCAGGGCTGAATCCCCGTATACACTGCGGCCCCTGGTTTCGACTTCAGCCGAGATTCGTTGACTTGATCTCAACGTTGCAAAGGCCTGAGGGCTTCAGAGTCAAGGCGTCTGAGATTGATACAAAGGAGGTAGAAAGATGGCAAAAAAATCAACCAGGATCATCGCGGTAGCCAATGAAAAGGGCGGGGTCGGCAAGACGGTCACCGTGATTAACCTCGGTGCTGCAATTTCTCTGATGGGAAAAAGCGTTCTGGTTGTCGACATGGATCCACAGGCAAATGCCACCAGGGGGCTGGGGATCGAATCGGACGGGGACCGATTGAACGCCTACGACATGATCATGACCCCTGCCAAAGCCGCCGCCGAAGACGTATTGATGGAGACGCCCTGGAAAGGTCTGGACCTGATTCCGTCCCACGTGGACCTTTCCGGCGCCGAGGTGGAACTGGTGGACGAGGAGGGGCGGGAAAACCGGTTGAAGGACGCCCTGGCACCGATTACCGGCGGGTATGACGTCGTGCTGCTGGACACGCCCCCGAGCCTTTCCCTGCTGACGATCAACGTGTTCACCTGTGCCCGCGAGGTCATCGTGCCCTGCCAGACGCACCCCTACGCTTTCGGGGCGCTGGAGGAGCTCTTCGACACCATCGGGGCCGTGCGGGACGCCATCAACCCGGATTTGACGGTGGCGGGAATTCTCGCGACCATGTATGATCAGCGAACCAGGGTAAGCCGGCGAATACTGGAAAAGCTGAAAAGCGACGCGCGTTACAGCCCCTTGCTGCTCTCCACGGTCATAAGGGCCAACACCAAAATTGCCGACAGCGCCGATGCCGGCAAACCGGTCGTTTTTTACCGAACCACCAGCTACGGTGCGCTCGACTACAAGGCATTGGCCGAGGAGTTGGATGCCTGAAGCCTTGCGAGGACATCGAAGAAGGCAAGGTTGAAAGCAAAGATGTCGAATTCAGCGCTAAAATCGATCGTTGCGGTAAAAGATCGATTTTAGCGCTCGACGATGAACCAGGGGTTGAGAAGATCCGCCTTGTTGTATATCAAGGACTTTCCCGAGGCGTGGTCGTAAATGCGCGCGCCCGCGCATTGCGCGACGGCGTGTCCGGCAGCGGTGTCCCATTCCATGGTGGGGGCCAGGCGCGGGTAGATGTCGGCCCTGCCCTCGGCCACCAGGCACAGCTTCAGCGAACTGCCCGCGGGGATGAACTCGATCTTCTCGTATTCACGGCGTTTTGCGTCGACGAAGGCTTCGAGCGCCTCGGTGGCGTGGGACCGGGACCCGACGATGGTGTAGGGCCTGTCTTCGGTGTTTTCGAGGGGCAGCTTAGCGGCATTCCCGACAAGATCGTCCATGGCGAAGCCGTCCCCATCGATGCGGCTCACCAGGTCGCCTACCTTTTCCATGCCGTCCAGTTTGAAGGCGCCCAATTCGGGCAGGGCGAAATAGAGCAACGCGCGAACGGGCGCGAAGACGACTCCCAGGACCGGCTTTCCAAGAGAAACCAGGGCGATGTTGACCGTGAATTCACCATTGCGTTTGACAAATTCCTTGGTGCCGTCAAGCGGGTCCACGATCCAGAGCGTGTCCCAGGTTTTGCGCTCCTCAAAAGAAAGGGCTTTGCCCTCTTCGCTGAGCAGGGGAATGCCGGTTTCCGACAGATGCCGGGAAATGACGGCGTGCGCTTTTTTGTCGGCGAGGGTCAGGGGTGAGTTGTCTTCCTTGTAGTCCACCTCGAATTCGGAGCCGTAGACTTCCAGGATCGCCTTGCCGGCCTCGACGGCCGCCCGGATGGCCAGGGTGAGGTTGTTCAGGTTAGGCATTGGCTTTTCCTATGTATGCTTCTTTACATCTTTGGGTTTGCGGTTTGCGGCGTACGGTGAAAGGCTCAGGGCTAAGGGTTCATGTTTTTCATTCGATGTTCAGCGTTCCTCTGTACATTGATCCCGTCAACTGTTTCTGTCGTGAACTTCGACTTCTGGCCTCCGATCTCTGACAGGCACCGACCGCCGACCACCGGACGCTATGCTTTCTTGAGTTTCGCCAGGCTTTCCCTGGCAAAATCGATGCCCGGATCGATGGAGAGGGCGATTTCGTAGAAATAGGCGGCTTTTTCATATTCACCCATTTCGCGGTAATTGGATCCGATGTTGGCATAGTCGATGGCGGAGCCCGGATTGAGTTCCAGGACCCTGGCAAACGCTTCTATGGCCTGCTCATGCTGCTTCAGTTTGAAATGGCAGAACCCCATCAGGTTGTAGATGTCGGTGCGTTCCCTGTCCAGTGCTTCCCCTTTTTTCAGGACGTCGAGTGCCTCCTCAAAGGCGCCCATCTCCTTGAGGCTGACCCCCATGTAGGAGTAGATGCTGGCCATGTCCTGCCTTGCCGGGTCGAGGTCCAGGGACCGGTTGAAAAGATCCAGGGCTTTCTGGTTTTCGCCCATGTCCAGCATGGCCTTTCCCAGGTAAAAGCTGAGATAATATTTGCCGGGCAGTCCATTGTCGATTTCTTGCAGCTGCCTGAAAGCTTCCCCGGGCGATTGGTTTTCGGATATGAGCTTGGCCGCAAACATGCCCACGCTGGTTCCGGCGGCCCTTTCGCGGAAGTGGGCGCCGGGGACGATGGTGTAAAATGACGGTATGCGCAGGCGGTCGTGCATGGTGTCGATGACGATTACCTCCAGGTCCCTTTCCGCCAAAGCGGCGATGCTGTTTTCCACTTCTACGCGGATGTTGTTGTCGGAGATATCGGGCAAATCGGCCAGAGCGACGGTTTGGGCGGCACCGGTGACATAAGCCGCATCGGCTAGGTTTGTGAATTTGGGAAGACCGCTGGCGACGTAATTGGATCCGGAGTTGAAATCGCCGGCCAGTTGAGCCGTTTCCGTCAGGGCGCGGCTGAGCGCCTTTTGTGGATCGGGCGTCGTCCCGGCCGTCCAGACGATTTCACTTTTTTCGGGGAAAGTTCGGGGGTCGTACGCCAGGACCCCGACCGACGGAATGCCCATATCGAGCGTAAAATCGGATAGATATACATGAATCCCCGCATGGTGATACTTGGCGAGCATATCGACAACCGCGGGATCGTCCGCCGATGCAGGCTCGATCAGCGGCACCGGCATCCGGTTGCGGCTGATCAGGGAGGACACGTGGCGTTCGACGATTTCGCAGATTCCCTGGCAGAGGGCCTCTTCCCTGCAGTTGCCGGCCGAAGGACCGTTGAATTCATTGATGGCAAAGAACCAGCTGAAGGGTATGAGCACCTTTTCCCTGCGGGTGAGGTTGTAGGCCCAGGTCCAGGAAAGGGGCAGATTTTCGAACACGTTCCGGGTAATCTCGAGGTCGCTGGAATCGTCGTGAACCGATCGGGCAATCGCCTCGAAAGGCAGGGCGTCGTTTTTAAGATGGGTGTAGGTGTCGGTGAAAAAATTATTCGGGTTCTTGCAGAAGCTGAAAAAGCTGAATCTTTCCGCCAGTTCCATGACGGCACTGGCTTCGGCCTGTTGCGGCGTGGCGCCCTTGCCCATCTGTTTTTTCGTGCCGATAATGGATGCCGCATCCCGGCCGCACTTGCTGAAAAACACCGGGATGCCGAGCCTGCCGTTGTCGATGCGCTCGGTTTTGTCCAGAATGTCCAGATCGATTTCCCGCAGGCGCCGGCGAAACTTTTCCACGGTTTCCCGTGGGTCCATAACTTTATCCTGGTCTGCGGTGTATTGCTTGAAGGCGTCGTCAAGTACAATGGGCTCGGTCATGCATTCTCCAATTTCATTAAAACGTGGGGTGCGATTTCAATTTACCCAACGTGGGTTCACTTAAAATGTTGAGGTTCGATTGTCCTCCATTATAACCACTCGATCCGTTTATGCAATGGCCCTGGCATTGCCGTTGTGCCGCGCGCTCTGAAATTGACTTTTTGCGGCAGGTTTGATATGCTGAATCACTTTATTTGAAACGCTCAACTTAGGTTTTAACAAACGTGGCGGTATCCTGGGGGGCTGTTGACATGATGTGCAGAATATTTTTGATTACTCTTTTTATCCTGTCCCTGGCAGTGGCTTCCTCTGCCGAATTCTACAAGTATCGTGACGCCGACGGCGTCCTGCGCTTTACCGACAATTTGCAGGATGTTCCCAAGGATCAGCGGGAAGGGGCGCAGAGCTATCAGGAGGTCAAATCCGAACCACCCGTTTCCGAAGAGGCCGCGCCCGAGGTCGACGAGGCAGCGGGAGCGCAAGGAGGCAATACCAAGGCGTACAATGAACTCAAGTCCGAGAAGGAAGCCTTGGACAATGAGTACGCCCAGATAGAGGCGGACAGGAAAAAACTGGTCGCAATGACAAAATCCCCTAAAAACGACGAGGAGTACGAGGCGTTTCAGGGGCAGATCAAGCGCTTCAACGACAGGGTCAAGGCCTATGAGGAGAAGCTTGCGATTTTTGAGCAAAAGGTGGAAGCCTACAACGCCCAGGCCAAATGAGTTCGTTTACTCAAAAAAGGCAAAATTCCGGACAAACCCTGTTGATTTAATCGTATGTTTTGGGTATTAGGGGTTGGCAATCAGGCCGCATGCAGGCGGTCGTCGATAATTTGTGGGGATGTAGCTCAGCTGGGAGAGCGCAGCGTTCGCAACGCTGAGGTCGAGGGTTCGATCCCCTTCATCTCCACCAAATAAAAACAATGAGTTAGGCCGGAAACGAATTTCCGGCCTTTCGTTTTTTTTGCGATTGTACTACCAGGGGTCTTATGCCGGTAGATGAACCGAGATAGCGAGCGCATTCCCCGCAGCTTGCTGCAGGGTAAGCGAGCGCATCATAATTGATAGAATTCCTTACGGTGAAGATTCCCCTTAAGCTTGCTGCGGGGAACTTTCAATGAAGATAAAAGGTTGTGCGACGGATGTCCCACTGGTAACTTGTGGCCTGCCGATTGTTTCTTTGTTGGACATCGCTTGTATCGGAACATCTATACGGCAACCGGTATAACAAGAAGGAGGAGCTATGCATGCCGTTGATTTTGAAAAAGGGCTGGTAGAACTCGGCGAAGGCGTTTGGGCCTATCTTCAACCCGATGGATCCTGGGGGTTGAGCAATGCAGGGCTGGTGGTGGATGATGGCCGCTCGTTGTTGATAGACACGCTTTACGATCTGACTTTGACCAATGAGATGCTGTCGGAAATGCGCGCGGTTGCGTTGGGAAACGATTCCGTGGATTTTCTGGTCAACACACACGACAACGGTGATCACTGGTTTGGCAATGAAGCGGCAAAGGCAAAAGAGATAATTGCGACCAAGTCCTGTGCCGAGGCTATGGCTGCCTTTACACCTGAAACCATGGCCGCTATCATGCAGGGCGCACCCGGTCTCGGCGATGCCGGTACGTTTTTTCTGAAATGCTTCGGCAAATTTTCCTATGACAACATCACGGCAGCCTTACCCGACCGCACCTTTGAAGGGCGCATGGAGCTCGAAGTCGGGAGTAGAAAGATAGAGTTGATTGAAGTCGGCCCATGCCACACGCAAGGGGATCTGGTCGTGCACGTTCCCCATGCCGAAACCGTATTCGTAGCCGACACCATGTTTGTGGGCGGGCATCAAATTATGTGGGCGGGACCCGTGGCAAATTTCATCCGGGCCATCGATCTTGTTTTGAATCTTGAACCGAGGCATATCGTACCCGGCCATGGCCCGGTTACCGATAGAAAAGGAGCGCTGGAGATCAAAAACTATTGGGAATATTATGCCCATGAGGCCAGAATAAGATACGACCGGGGCATGGAAAGTTTTCAGGCAGCCAGGGATATACCGCTCGGTCCGTATGCCGGCTATCACGATCCGGAAAAGATCCTGATTAACGTCAATGCGTTGTACAAGGAATTCAGCGGCGATCCCGAACCTCTGAATCCGGTGGAGCAATTCGGTTACATGGCAAAGTGGTAACCCCCCTGTTTGCAACGCTGGGGCAGGTAGGCTTTACCGGAAACTTCGTACCAGGTTGCGACAATTTGACAAACGGTATTTCATCCCATAGAGTGATTGCCGAATAATCGATGGTCACGGGTGAAATTTGATGAAGTGCGGTATGCAAACGACACCCTTCCAGAGTGAAACCGGTGCCGGGTCCTGCAGGCTCTGGCATCCACCAGCACGCAGCATTGCACAATGCGATGATTGGCCGGATCGAGGTCCGGATGGAACGGAACGGATATGAAGCTTGTGCCCAATACCATTCGCTGGCAGATCGTGACGGCTTTTATGGTTTGCTTCATTTTCATGGGGAGCATCATCGCTTTCAACTATAACAACTTCCGCAAGCTGTCGCGCTCAATGCAATTTTTCGAGATCGCCGAAGAACTCAACAAAAATCTGCTTGAGATGCGGCGTTACGAGAAAAACTACTTTCTTTACCGCCAGGAATTCAATTACGAAGAAAACGTCACTTATGCCAATCAACTGGCGCTGACCCTGCAGAGAGAGCGTGTCAATCTGATCACGGCCATGGGGGGGGGCAATTACGGCAATTTTGTGGAATATGCCAACGACTATGCCGGGTTGATGGCCCGCCTGCATCAGTCGTCGTGCGAAGCGGAGAACTGCGCTCCCTTGCAGGAACAGATCCGGGGGGTCGGTAAAAATCTGATGGTCCTGGCGGATCAATTGGTTTCCACGGAACGTCTCACCATCAACCGCCTGCTGCAGCACATGATTCCGCTGCCGTTGGTCAGCCTGCTGGTTCTGGTTATCCTGCTGGGCTTTGTCATCTTTTTCATCGGTGAGAAAGTGATCCGGCCGTTGGCCCGCATCACCCGCGAATCCGAAGCCGTGGCCCAGGGAATGTTCCAGCGCATCACCCCTTACGGCGGCGATAAGAATGAAATTCACCACCTGATATCGACCATCAACCGCATGATGACCGAACTTGAAAACCGTCAGGAGCAGTTGATCCAATCCCGAAAAATCGCATCCATCGGCACGTTGACGGCAGGCATCGCCCATGAAATCAACAATCCGGTGAACAATTTGTCGTTGACCCTGGAAGCATTGATTGAAGACGGTGCAGAGATGGAAGACCAGGAACGCCAACAGCTTTACAGGGAAGCAATGGACCAGGCCGATCGAACCAGCGAAATTGTCAAAAACCTGCTGGAATTTTCGCGTGCCAGCCATCCGAAAGTTGAAAATGTCGATTTAGAAGAAATCGTCGATAAAACCGCACGCTTGCTCAACAATGAAATGAAATTGAACAATATCCGGTTTGTCAAGGAGGTCAGAAACACGCTGCCGGCCCTCTATCTGGACAGGGGTGGTTTGCAGCAGGTGCTGCTCAATCTTTTTATCAATGCCGTTCAAATCATGGGGAAAGACGGTGAGCTGAAAGTCGTCATCCGTCCGGCAGAGACTCCCGACGAAGTCAGGATCGATGTCATCGATTCCGGACCCGGTATACCGGAGGAGCATATAAACCAGGTATTCGATCCGTTTTTTACCACGAAGAAGGAAGGTGAAGGCACGGGACTGGGCTTGTCCGTAAGTTACAGTATCATCGAAAAGAACGGTGGACGCATGGAAGTGCAAAGCCAGCCTGGCCAGGGCGCTTGTTTTACCATTTTTCTGCCGGCAGTTATGGAAAGGAAACCATAAGGTTGAGGTAATAGTGGATACGTTTAAAATAGCCGTCATCGACGATGAGCCGATCGTTTGCCGTGAAACCAAAAGGGCACTCGTAAAAGAACACTACGAAGTCGAGACCTTTTCCGACGGCGAAACCGCTCTGCAGCGTTTTGAACAAACGGATTTCGACCTGATCCTGTGCGACCTCCGCCTGCCGGGTATCGACGGTCTCGATCTGTTGAAAATGGTCCGCCGACGCACCCCTGATTGCGAGGTGATCATCATCACCGCATACAGTTCGGTTGATACGGCCATCGAGGCCATCCAGGCCGGGGCGTTTCACTATGTAATCAAGCCCATCAAGATGGCCGAACTCAAGCCACTGGTCAAACGTGTTTTGGACAAGGTTCTGCTGGTACGCGAAAAAAATGCATTAAAGGAAGCGCTGTTCTCACAAACCCGGCCTGCGAACTTTATCGGAAACAGCAAAGCCATGCTCGAGGTTTTCCGTTTGATCGGCAAGGTGGCGCCGCTGGATTGCAACGTTCTCATTCAGGGAGAAAGCGGTACGGGCAAGGAAATGGTGGCCAGGGAGCTGCACCAGCGGAATCCGCGAAATAACCACCCCTTCATCTCTTTCAACTGCGGCGGTTTCAGTGACGACCTGATCGCCAATGAGCTTTTCGGTCACGAGAAAGGGGCTTTTACCGGTGCCACGGAGACTAAAATCGGACTCTTGGAAGCCGCCGACAAGGGGACGATTTTCCTCGATGAGATCGGCGAAATGCCGCCGAGCATGCAGGTCAAACTGCTGCGTTTCGTGGAAGAGCGCACCCTGATCCGCGTCGGCGGTGTCAAAGCGCATCCGGTGGATGTCCGGCTGATTGCGGCCAGCAACCAGGATTTAAAGCAGCTGGTGAAAAGCCAGGCATTTCGAGAAGATCTTTACTACCGGCTGCACGTCGTCACGATCACCCTGCCTCCCTTGAGAAATCGCCGGGACGACATTCCGTTGCTGGTCCACAACTTCCTGTCGAAATACAGCAAGGCCTTCGGAAAAGAAATCAAGGGAATTTCGGCGGAGGCGTTGGAGATCCTGTCCCAATACCCTTTCCCGGGCAATGTGCGTGAGCTGGAAAACATCATTGAACGCGCTGTCGCATTGTCTGATGACAAAATGGTCTACGCGCACGATTTGCCGTCCGACCTTAGGGAGCTTTGCATGAGCAGCTTCGATGCACAAGCCTGGCCCTCTTTGGAGGAAAAGGAGAAGCAATACATTCAGCAGGTATTGATCAAAACCAATCACCGGAAAAATCTCACCGCTGACATCCTCAAACTGCCCCGCACCACGTTGTGGCGCAAAATGAAACATTACGGGCTTGCCTGACCCGACAATGCCCCTGCCGATTGTTTCGATATGAAACGTATCACCTAACCCTTTCTTTTAAAAGAAAAATCACAACGAGCCGGTGGCTATCAAACTGGAAAAGAGTTTCATATTGAAACTTTTGTCAGTCGCCGTTCGGTGATTGGTTGCGTATCTTACTGTAAGTATTGAAAAAAATTTTTGGCATCTTTTTTGAAACATACGTGTCCGGGGGACCGCATGCCATGGTTCAGAAAAAAATTCTAGTCCCTATCGGGCAAACGGCGACTAATCTTAAAAGCGTTCATTACGCCCTGGCGCTGGCGGACAGACTGGGTGCCCGCATCATTATTCTTCAGCAGGCACTGTCATCCAAAGCCGAAAACAGGCAAGCCGCCTGGTTTCACGAAAGCCTTCAGGACCTGATCAACAACGCCCGTAAAAACGATATGTTGCTGTCGCATTACATGGCTAACACGAATTTCAAGGATGAAATCGTCGATCTGGTCAGAGTGGAACATATCGATCTGCTGGTTTTCTGTGAGGATGGGGAAGTTTCGGAAAGCTTGCTGTTTCAAATCAAGCCGTTGGTACCAAGCCAGATTATCCAGGTCAGAGAAAAAAACGAAATACACTGTATCAAGGAAGGGGATGAAGCTTATGGCACTTGTCATGATATCCAGCCTGTACCAGGCGGGGCGGGAGGAGTTGGCCCGGGCTTTAGCCGCAAAAACCGATTGGCCGATGCTCACCCGCGAGGACCTTCAGGAAAAGGCAAAGCAGCAGGGGATAAGGGTCGGCCGGCTTGAAGTCAGTATTATCAAGCGGCCGACATTGTCTGAAAAACTTGCCCGTGAAAAAAAATTGTATCTTGCATTTCTCACCGCCACCCTTTGTGAGAGGGCCCTGCAGGGAAATCTGATTTACGACGGACGGGCCGGCCATCTACTGCTGCCGGGTGTCAGCCATCGCCTGCGGGTGGGATTGACGGCACCTATTGATATCCGCATTCAGAGAACCGCCAGGTCGCTGAACATGCTGCCGGAGCAGGCTGCCGCCTATCTCTCCCAACTGGACGATGACATCGCCCAGTGGATTCACTATATTCATCACGCCGAGGGACAGGACCCCAATCAATTCGATGTTTTTTTCAACCTAGAAACCACTACGGTGACCAGTGCCGCCGAATTGCTCAGCCGTATGGTTGAGCTGCGCGAATTCGAGCCTACCCCGACCAGCACCCGGTTGTTGAAAGACCTGTATCTCGGTGCACAGGCGGAACTGCTCCTGATCCTCGACGAGAAAACGCGTGCGGTGGATCTGAAGGTACAGGCCGAGAACCAGGTGCTAACGGTGACCTATCCGCCGCATAACAACGGGATCAGCGATGCGATCCTTCAGGTCCTCGGCGACCTGAAAGAGTGCCGGGAGATCCATTGCACGATGGCCGAAACCAATATTCTGTGGGTTCAGGAACGGTTCAAAGCAGGATCGGAGAATTTCCAGCAGGTCATTCACCTGGCCCAACGCTGGGGGGCCGCGGTGGAATTGATGCGCCTGATAGCGCCGGAGGATGTGGCCGGGAATCAAAAGCATGTCGACGACGAGTTACCGTACGATTTCGGTCGTCAGGAATGTGCTCTGGAAAAAGACGGTGGTGTCGAAGACGACGATCCCGAGGATACAGATGAAGATGACGGCCTGAGCGGCGCCATGGAGGATCTGATCGACAAGGGGCGCTGCGGCGGGGGGCAAACCGTCTGCGGGGGGTATGACAAGATCCTCGAACGCGTCCGCGGAGATGCCGACTATGCCCTCGTCGTGGTCGGCGACATGTTTCTTTCCAAAGGCCGCTCGACCCGGACCCGCAGGACCCGGGAGCTGGCAATGAGCATTCGGGATCGGCTCAAGGCGCCGGTGATCACCATGGACGAATTGAAATCCCGTTTTCTTTTCGGCAAGCGTCAAGGGGTCATGCTCGCAGGGTATGCGGCCATCGTATGCCTGATTTATATACTGGCGTTCAAGAACCAGGACCCGATTCTGGCCTTTCTCAGCGGTCCCATGCACGAACAGATGAAATGGCTCGCTCCCCTTGTCATCGTCCTGTTTGTTCCGACCATCGCCTATCTTTACGGGACCATTACAGGGTTGATCCTGAAACTCATCAATATCGACTAGCAGGTTTATTCTGGAGGCATTTATGCACACGCTTATCACCTACATCGACATCGATCTGTTCACGGCGCTTCAAGTTGTGCTGCTGGGGTTCATCGGGGGCATTCTCAGCGGTTTCATCGGCAGCGGTGGTGCATTTTTTATGACGCCGGGCATGATGAACCTCGGCGTGGACGGTGTCATTTCCGTGGCCAGCAACATCACCCACAAATTCGGCAAGGCGATGGTGGGGTCACGCAAGCACGCTGCCGCGGGCAATGTGGACAAAAAGCTGGCAGCCTATATGCTGATTACGGCGGTGTTCGGTATCCAGATTGCGGTGGCGATCAACAGCCACCTGTTCAAAGGCGGCGGCGGCGGTCACGGTGCGGGGGGCAGCGCCGGTGCGGATTTGTACATCAGCCTGGTTTTTGCCACCATATTGTCGGCGGTGGCCGTTTCCATGCTCAGGGACGTCCTTAAATCCAGAGGGAAGGGTGAAGAGGATGGCGGGCCCTCTATGAAGATCGCCGAATTTTTTTCCAGGCTGAATCTGCCACCGGTCATTAATTTTCCCGTCGCAGACACGAAAATAAGCCTTTGGGTACTGATGGCCGGTGGCATCAGTACCGGGTATCTCGCGGGAACCATCGGTGTGGGCGGGTTCATCGGTGTGCCGGCCATGATCTACGTTTTCGGTGTCCCCACGACGGTGGCCACCGGTACGGAGCTCTTTCTGGCCCTTTTTATGGGGGCTTATGGAGCGCTCAGCTACGCTTATCACGGTTTTGTCGACATCCGTTTGACGATGCTGCTCTACCTCGGCTCACTGGTGGGGATCCACTTAGGTGTATACGGCGTCAAAGTCGTGAACGAAAGGTACATCCGCATCGTCACCAGTCTGATCATTCTTCTGTGTGTTTTCAGCCGCATCATCGCCATGCCGGTTTACCTGCGGCAATTGGGGATTATCAGCTATGTAAGCGACTATGACCGTTATTTCAACATTGGCAGCAAATTCTTTCTGTTTGCCAGCGGTATTATCGGCGCACTGGTCATTCTGCTGAAGGTGGTGGGCGCTTATCGTCAACGCCGAAAAATCCAAAAAACCCTTCAGGTTATTAAAGAGCCCAAAATGAAAATGATCGAAGCGGAAAAGGCGGCATAACCCGAAACCTAAAATCGAGCGATTTACTTGCAAGGAGAGAAAGATGAGCTACCAATGCAATATTCTAATTTTGGATGATGAACGCATTGTCGGTGACCGGCTCAAAACCATCCTGGGAAAATACGGTCACCACGTAGAAGTTTTTACCAATCCGCTCAATGCGTTGAAGTGCTTGGAAGAGAAAAACATCGACATCGTGATCAGCGATATCCGTATGCCGGAAATGGATGGGATCCAAGTGATGAACTGGATTTCTCAAAGATCGAAAGACACGAAGGTCATTATGATCACCGGATACGCCACTTTGGAACTGGCCCGCGAGTCTTTGACCAAAGGCGCTTTCGATTTTATTGCCAAGCCTTTTAAAGCCAAAGAGATTCGTCAGACGATCCAAAAAGCCGCCGCAGCGCTCAATGAGAATTCCTCGCGGATTTCTGAAAACGCCTCGGCGTGAGGGCAGTCATGGATATCGTCCGACAGGAGGAGATAAAATTATGATCAGAACGTTGGTATCCGTATATCCGAATATAGCCTCTGTCATCGCGATGAATTACGCTTGTGGGCTGTCTCAGGTCATCGATATGGAGATCCAGCCGATATTCGTCAAGGAACCCGAGCCCGAAACAGAGGCCCCCGGTGTAGGCTGGGTTCGCCGCACGTGGGAGAACAGTCTATTGGACACGGAACGCGACGCCATCGATCGTCTCATCGAGGCCGAACGCTCCCATTGCGCCAACCTGGCCAGAGCGCAGGTTCTTTTCGGCAAACGGGACAATGCCATACTGTCCAACCTGATGGGCGGTACCTATGACCTGTTCGTGGAGGGCAGCCTGGCCGGTTTTGAAAAATCGGAGTTCGAGCAGAGGGTCGGTTCCGAACTCTACCGCAACCTGCCGTGCCCTGTAATTATCGCACGCAACCTCATCCAGCTGCAAAAGGTTTTGGTGGTTTTCGACGAGGAAATAAATATCGGCAACCTGCTGCACCGGTTGACCAACCTGTTCGATGGCACCCGGTTCCGCTTTGATCTGCTTTACTACCGGTTTTCTGGCGCAGGGATATCCGTCGATCCGATTGACGGGGCGGAAGACCTTTTTCCCGAGGTGGAAGCGGTTCTCAGCCCCCATGGATGGAAACCTGAAAATCGGCTCGCACTGCAAGGATCTCCGCAGGGCTTGGTTCGGCGAATTCAGGATTACAGCCTGATTGTAACCTGCCTGCCGCAAAGGATGGGGCCAGACAGCAGCTTGGTGCAGCTTTTGGGCGATACCTTTTCTCCCATTCTTTTGTTTCGGCAATAACTCGAGATTGCAGGGTATGAGGTGAACATGAAAATACTGGCTGCATTGGGAACAACTTCTCAAGACGCTTTCGTCGTCAATGAGGTGGCTCGACTGGCAGGCAACACCTGGGCCGACGTCACCCTCCTCGGCGTTGAAACAGGAACGTCCCCGGAGATACCGCCGTTTTCCGCCTCCTTCCGGAGCGATGAATCCCACCCTTTGGTTCAATCGCTGCGCGGTCTTCGGGGACGTTTTCTGTCCCGCTTTAAAGCGGAAGAATCTCCTTACATGGAAACCGTTGTTGATCATGAACTGGTGGAAGTTGAAAGCAACCTGTGGGAGGATTTAAACGTTTTGCGCAGCGCTCGCAAGCAACTTGTCACGCGCATTCGACCCGGAAACGCCGCCAGGTCGATCCTGGCAGAGGCCAGGCAGTTTCCCTGCGACCTGATTGTCATCGGAAGTTCCCTGGACGGCGACGGGAACGATATCGGCCGGATCTGCAGGAAAGTAATTCATGAAGCGGGCACATCCGTGCTCGTGATCGCAAAAACCAAGCTTCCTCAACGCATCGTCGCCTGTCTGGACCATGACCGGGTCAGTCAGCATTCTCTGGAAATCATTAACCAGATGGTCACGCTCTACCAGGCCGACCTTGAAATTGTCGGTGTATCCACGGTTGAAACGCTGCCGGGTGAAATAGACGACAAAATGGGTCAGATTTTAAAGTATTATGCGCAAAATGGCATCAGAACCCTGGTCCGGTCAGTCCCACGCACGTCCCTCGAGGCCTTCGCGGCTCAGGCAAGCAGGGAAAACCTGGTGGCCCTGTGGATGGGCAGGCAATCGCGCCTGCACCGGTTTATCACCCCCCGAAGCATGGATCGTCTGCTGGACAACTCGGATTATTCCGTGCTGATTCTGCGCTAGGCCGTTATTACGCCGGTGCTGCCCTCCAGATATTTGTGTCGAAAACAAGTGGGTGGCCGCTGACTTCCATCAGGCAGGCACCCCCCGTGCGGTGTCGGGTCGGGATTACGGATGGTGTTGTCGTGCAGGGTGCTGATTTTTACACGTAAAAGATGTCGGCATTCGCCACGATAGGGGTGAGTGATCAATGGGGGGTACCGGTAGGACGGGCCAATAACAACTGGTTCCCTTCGTTTGGGTTGCCGTCAGGCCGGTACCCCTTTAGCCGCTATTCGGATACGCCCTTTTCAAGCTCCGCGATCCGGTTTTGAATGGATTCCAGCGAGGCTTTCATGGCATCAGCCTCGGCCTGAAGCATTGCCATTTCATCGGCACTGCTCACCTGGTAGCTGGCGCCGGGGCCGAAGGCGGGTGGTGCCGGGTATCCGCGGTATCCGAAACCGCGCCCCCGTCCATAGCCGTGCCTGAATCCCATGCCTCTGCCTCCGCCGTAGCCATAGCCGATGTTAACGGGCCGGCTGTATTGGCCGCCGCACGGTCCCCGGCGGCCACCGGTCATAGGGCCGGCTCCCATGGGTCCGCTTCTGTCAAATCCTGGCATGATTGTACCTCCTTTTCTAAGGGTTGAATAATGGCACGTGTTGCCATATTGCGTTTTTACCCCAGCGTTGCAACGGTTGGGGTTCGCTGGCGGCAGGTAAAAGCGACTCGGTCCGGGCCACATTAACGATTTTGCCCGCGCCCGCCGCCGCCACGACCTTGGCCCTGGCCTTGTCCGCGACCTCCGCCGCGGCCCTTGCCCTGGCCACGCCCGCCACGTCTTTCACCTTGTCCTTGCAGCGGACGATTTTGTCCACACGGACCTTGTCCGCGTCCGGATTGACGGCCCTTTCCGTCCGGGCCGGTTCCATCTTTTTGAGGCATCGATTTCACCTCCTTTCTATGTCATTTTGAATGAATGATTACCCATCCATCCTGCCCCGCCGTCGTCGTCGGCGTCTGCCGCCGCCCCGCATGGCATAATTCCCACCGGTGACCCTGAGGGCTTTGCCGGTGACCAATGCCTCGCCAACGATATGGCGGGCCGTGGCCAGAATTCTGCCATAGGTCTGCCGGGACACCTGCATGAGGTTGGCTGCCGATTCCTGATCCAAACACTCGAAATCGCTTAATCTGATTGCCTCGAGCTCTTCAACGGACAACATTACCTCGCCGGAGATCGGCATCCCCTGGGGGACAAAGGCAGCGATAGTCGGGTAGCTGGAAACAAACCTGAGTTTTTTAGGTCTCGGCACGGTTGAATCTCCTAGTAATGATCATTTGATCAAAATATAAAGTCAATAATAGATGTTGTCAAGAGAAATTAAGGTCTTTTGACCAAAATTATTATTCCGGCCTGGGCGGGGACTCTTCATCGGCCGGGTGTGTCGATCGATGTGGGTGGTGCCGTTCGATCGGACGGTCTACGACGCCGACGTCATTTTCCTATAACCGGCGAAAGGTATCCGGAATTGCATATCTTTAAGCGTTGGCTGCGGCTATTTCAGCTGACTGTCCTTACTGCCACGGCGATTATATCCATTTGATATGACTTGGCTTTTTTCCAAAGCTGATTGGCATTTCACGCACAAGCGCACGCCCGGAAGCGCTTTGCGCCTGCCTTCCGGGATCGGCTCCTCGCATTCCTCGCAGTGGGTCAGCCCTGTGCCTTCGGGAAGCCTTTGCCGCGCCAGTTTCACCGCATCTTCGACACTGGCGTCAATCTGTTCCTGAACGCCTCCGTCACGGGCCCAGCCTACAGCCATGGTAAAAATCCTCTAGAATCTGTTGAGTTTTCGTTTCAGACTGTCCAGATACTCGGGACCGTCCAGGTGATGATCCTCCAGCTTGTCCCGGTAATAATTGATCAGCTCCATGGCCTTGGGGCCGAAGGTGAAGGCGATCTCCTGGCGTTTTTCTTCGGTTATCAAGCCTTTTTCACGGCAGTCGATCAGGAAATTATACCGTGCGATGATGTCCAAGATGTGCATTTCTTCTTCGTTTAAAGCCATGGTCTCATCCTGCTGTCGGTTTGTTCTACCGGTTGCTTAGGACGATCATGCGCTCCTGTCAAGCACCTTCCTCGCCGTTTACGTGAAATCCGATTTTGGGGCGGATCGATAACGTATTGACGCGTCATCGACATTTTGGCATACTCGCGCCGGTTCGACGAATAAATCGCTGTCTGTAGAAACATATTGAAAAGGAAATTGACGATGAAATTTGAAGACAAATTTACACTACCGTTGGAATGGATCAGTGACGAGACAAAACGAATCGTTGAAAGCTGCCGGGAGATCGTGGAGAAGGAAATAATGCCCATTCGGCACGAGCTTGACGAGGATTGGAAAGATCACAAAATTTACAACAAGATTTTGGAAAAAATCATGTTGGATTTCGGTTTGCAATGTGCACCGTGGCCCAAAGAATACGGTGGGTTGGAATTTGATTTGATTACCTCTTGCCTGTTGAACGAAGAAATGAGCAGGGGCGATTCCGGCATATCAACAGCTGCCGGCTGCATCAACTGGACATTCATGCCCATGTTGGCGCCCAAACCGAATCCGGTCCTGATCGAAAAGTTCGCCCCTCTTGCCTGCCAAAGCGACAAGCTGTTCGTCGGCTGTGCGGCCATCACCGATGCGAGAAGCGGATCGGATGTCGAAAATATCGACGGAACGCATGGAAAGTATATCGCCACAACGGCCGAGCTCGATGGGGATGAGTGGGTGATCAACGGCCATAAGCAGTGGCCCACGAACTCCGGCGGCCTTGCCGATATGTTCGCCGTATTCTGTACGACCAACCCCGGCGTGGAGGATGACGACGCTTTTGCAATCATTTACGTGCCTGCCGATGCGCCCGGCGTCAAACAGGGAGAGCCATACCAGAAGGCGGGAATGTCCGGTGACAAGAACAGTGACATCTGGTTTGACAATGTCAGGGTGCCCAAAGAAAACCGGGCCAACCCAAAACCGGGGGATGATGCCGTCGCCGCCAGAATGTTTATGAATGCCGGGAATATCGGCTCCGCAGCACACGCCCTCGGTATCATGCGCAATTGCTACGAACTGGTAAGGGCGTGGTGCGACACGCGCGAAGTAGGCGGTAAGCCGTTAAAGGAGCACAGCATGACGGCATCGGTACTCGCCGACATCGCCATGACGATCGAGGTCTGCAGATCCGACACCTATATGAAGGCAAGAATGATGACGGTCCCGGAACGTTACGGCATCGATCCGACGGGCGTCGAATTTCTAGCCAAAACCAGAGCAACCAAGCTTTTCGTAACGGACCAGATGACGATACTGATCAACAGGGCGATCGATTTGATGGGTAGCCAGGGGTATGCCCGGGAAGGTCACATCGAGAAACACTGGCGGGACAGCAAAATAATCAGCCTCTGGATGGGGGGGCGTGGTCTGGCGAAGCTGGATATCGCCCGCTGGTTTTATGACTGCAAGTCATTTTAACCGGTTCAACCAAACGTGGACCTCACGGGCGGAATGACAGAGATCAGCTCATAGCTGTCAGGCCATAGCTCATGGTACGCTATTGGCTATGAGCCATATGCATTTTTTCCCTTGAACCCGACAAGCTTTCTGCTTTCGTCCAAGGGGGTTGACCTGGATGTTGCGCAAAACGCCACGGCATTCGATGCGGGGAGGCGGGCCATGCGAACGGGGAAAATCATTCATACCGTCAGTTGCCACGCCGAAGGGGAGGTGGGGGATGTCATCGTGGGGGGCGTTGCCCCGCCACCGGGGGAGACCCTGTGGGAGCAGTCCCGTTGGATCGCCCGGGACCGGACCCTGCGCAACTTCATGCTCAACGAACCGCGGGGCGGGATCTTCCGGCATGTGAACCTGCTGGTGCCGCCAAAGAACCCTGCCGCCCAGATGGGCTGGATTATCATGGAACCGGAAGACACCCCGCCCATGTCGGGTTCCAACAGCATCTGTGTGGCGACCGTTTTGCTTGAATCCGGCATACTGCCCATGCAGGAGCCCGAAACACACCTGACCCTGGAGGCGCCCGGCGGACTGATCCGTGCCGTGGCCCGATGCCGGGACGGCAAAGTGGAGCGGGTGACCATCCACAACGTGCCGTCCTTTGTGGACAGGCTGGACGCGAGGCTGGAGGTCGAAGGCCTGGGGACCTTGGTGGTGGACACCGCCTACGGGGGAGACAGCTTTGTCATCGTGGCGGCGGCGGATTTGGGGCTTTCCGTGTCGCCGGACGAAGCCCGGGAACTCGTGGAAACCGGGATCAGGTTGACCAATGCGGCCAACGAGCAGCTGGGCTTCCATCATCCGGAGAACCCCGGGTGGAGTCACATTTCATTCTGTCAGATCACGGCGCCGCTGTTCAAGGAGAACGGGGTGTATGTCGGCCGCAACGCCGTCGCCATCCAACCCGGCAAGCTGGATCGGTCGCCGACGGGAACGGGTTGTTCGGCCCGCATGGCGGTGTTGAAAAGGAGGGGGACTCTTTCCAGGGGGGACGCGTATATCGGTGAGTCCATCATTGGTTCCCGGTTTCACTGCCGCCTGGAATCAATCACCCGTGTGGGCCGGCTGGAAGCGGTCGTTCCGAGTATTACCGGTCGGGCGTGGGTCACGGGGACGCATCAGCACATGCTGGACCCGGACGACCCCTGGCCGGGCGGCTACCGGGTGGCCGATACCTGGCCGGCGCGTAAAAGGTTCAAGGATTCCAGGGGTCAAGGGGGGCGTTGAGCGTTAGGTGCTCAGGCAGGGTCTTTTCAGCCGCCCGCTGCGATCGAGATTCATCCCGTCCAGTGGATTGCCGCCGGAAGCGGGCCTATTTAAGAGGATTCCACCGGGTAAGAGGGCGCCAAGATGACCATTTAGCGACTGTCTTTGGTGACTTCTTACACTTGCCTAATCTGAGCGATTGCCGAGGTTGCTGCATATACAAGGAAGATGCTTTTCCGCTATAGTGGTCTATGCGGTAAGGAATCTGACGCGGTAGATGCGGTAAGATCGGCAATCCCAACGGGTTTAAAATTTTAGGAAGTCAAATCGATGAAATCCTTTGAAATAAAGTAAAATAACCAATTCCTAAAATTTGAAACGCTCCGTTTAGGACTTGTTATGAAAACCGAATCGGGAACAGGCGTTTTCGGTTTTTCACATAGGAGCGACGTTGTCGCGTTTCATAAAGTCGTGGAACGCGATTTTATCTCAATTGTGCGTGCCGAAAGCAGTCGACGGTGTGGTCGTTGACCATGCCCGTGGCCTGCATGAAGGCGTAGCAGATGGTCGGCCCTACAAATGTAAAACCGCGTTTTTTCAAATCCCTGCTCATGCGATCTGAAATCGGTGTCCTGGTTGGGATTTCGGCCGTTTTTTTCCAGTGGTTGCATATGGGCTGGTTGTCGACGAACTGCCAGATGTAAGCGTCGAAACTGCCGAATTCGGCCTGCACAGCCAGGAATGCCTTTGCATTGGCGACCGCCGCCCCGATCTTCAGCCTGTTGCGGATGATGCCCCTGTCCTGAAGCAGTCGTTGAATGTCGTCATCACCGTAAGCGGCCACGCGGACGGGATCGAATCCGTCCATCGCCCGACGGAAATTCTCCCTCTTTTTCAGGATCGTCATCCAGTTAAGCCCTGCCTGGGCTCCTTCCAGGACGAGAAACTCGAAAAGCCGCCGGTCGTCGTGCAGGGGGCATCCCCACTCGCTGTCGTGATAGGTGATCATCAGGGCGTCGTCGCCGGCCCACGCACATCTGTTGCTCATCGTTGCTGCCTTCTCCTTTTTATTAATTCTCCCCTACGGGGATCGCAAGAGGTTGGAAGCGTGGAGCAAGTGCGATTGAACCACAAAGACAGAAAGGACACCAAGCATATTTTTTCGCACCTACCCGCACGGCAAAGCTTTGACCTTCAGCTGCCAGCCCTGGGCAGATAGATGCTGAAGCTGGTGCCGCCGGGCGGGCTGTCGGCGACCGTCACGACGCCGTCATGCTTTTTAATGATGCCGTAGGCCGTGGCCAGGCTCAATCCGTATGGGCTGGAACCCGCGCCGGCGTAGAAAGGCTCGAAAATCCGCTGTTTGTCTTTTTCGCTCAAGACCATGTTGCGGAGGTCGATGACGATGGATGCGTAGTCTCCGGGTGTTACGCTCCATGCCCTGGCTGCCTTCTGTTCAAGCACGGTGTTTTTTGTTTTCAGGAAAAGCTCCCCCCCCTCTTGCAAGGCCCGGGCCGCATTGTGGAACAGGTTGTACAGGGCTCGACCGAAAAAGGCCCTGTCGGCCTTGACGGTGTATAGGTCGGAGCAATACTCGGCCCTGATTTTGACGGGTTTATGCCCGAAATCGAATTCGTTCAGGGTAACCTGAATGGTTTCGGTCAGATCCACTTCCATGAAATCGTAGGGGCCTTTTCCCGAGAACATCATCAACTGCCGCGACAGGTCGTTCACTTCTTTGAGGTGCCCCTCGATGCGTTTTAATTTCTGGTAGTGCTGGAACGGTGACAGGTCATCGAAGCCCCCTTTGTTGATGCCGGTTGCCAGGTCGTTAATGCTGTTGCGGATGCCGGCCACCCTCTGGTTGAGATCCTCGGCGATTCCGCTGGCCAGATTGCCGAGGGCGTCGAGCCGGTAACTTTTTTGAAGCTGTCTTTCCAATTCCTGCTTTTCCTCGGCAAGTCTCTGGCGTTCCTCTTCGGTGGCCATCTCTTTGGTGACGACCGTCAGGCATCCGAACGACAGGGCAGTCCGGTCCCGGGGATAGCTTTCAATGGTGGCCTGATCCTTGATCCAGATAGAGGGCTCCGGCTGGATGTCCAACTGGTAAACGGCTTCGATAAAACCGGTTTTCTCACTTTCGGCGCGCAGCACTTCCCGGGTGCTGTCGATTTGCATCCGGCTGGTTACCTCCTCTTCGACAAAATCGTCAACCCCCCAGTATTTGTAAATACGGCGGTCGATAATGGTTTTGCGAAGCATGTCGGCCACCTGACGGGGATGTTCGCACTCCATCAGGTCCAGGAACTGCTGGCTCACGAATTCGTACCAGATGTTTTTTTCATTGCCCTGCCAGGCGGAAATGTAGGGAATGACAGGCATGTTCATGCGGTCGAAAGCGTTGAAGACCGGCAGAGCGGACTTCAGGCGCGTCTTTATCTCAGGACTGAAGTCGCCGTTTAGAATCCTGCCGTAATATTTTATCTTGCCTGTGGAGGAAGTGGTTTCAGCATTCATGGCATTGTCCTCTGTTGGTTGGTGGGTGTACCGCATGCATACCTAAGTTGAGACCAGGGAATAGCATAATTACGTAAAGTTATGCAATAAACCTCAGCGTTGCAAAAGCTTGAGGGCTCCAGAGTCAAGGCAACTGCGAGGTAAAGCCGATTCGGGCAAGGAGCTGCCGCGATCGCGTGTTGACACCGAGATCCTGCACCTGAGCCGGGTCGAACCAGTCGGCATCCAGGGCGTCGCTTCCGGCTTGGGGTTCGCCCGCCACGTAGGCGGCGGCAAGGTCGAGAATGACATAGTGAAACCGTATGCGGTCACCTTTCTTCACGATGGCGTCGAAGCTGTAAATCACTTCCAGGGCCTTGATGGTGATGCCCGTTTCTTCTTGAATTTCGCGTTCCGCCGCTTTCTGAAGGGTTTCGCCGAGCTCCACGCTGCCGCCGGGAATGGCCCACTCTTCCCTGGCAGGTGCTTTTCCGCGTTTTACCAGCAGGATACGGTTGTTGTGAATGACTACTGCGCCCACCGCCACCCTGGGGGCGTCCGGGTATTCGGAGTCTGCCATAGATGACCTCATCGATAAGGTGTGGATAAACCCCAAGGTTGCATAAACAACGCGGCAGAGAATAGATAATGTTTTTTAATAACATCCAAATTCATAAGAAAATCGAAAATTTCTAGATAGAACCACCGGTGCATTCCAAGGATATTATCTGTTTTGCCATGTTGTTTACCCTTCAGGCTTCGCTTTCAGCTACGCCCGACAAGCCGGGAAAGCCTGAGAATTTCAGGCTCTACGAGCAGCGCCTGCGGTGCCTTTATTGCTGAGGCTTCGAAGTAAAGAACTACGACGTCACCCTCAGACGCCTTGGCTCTGAAGCCCTCAGGCTTTTGCAATGTTGGGGTAAACCGTGGTTTCCGGTATGATTTTATTCGCTTTGGTCACAGGATAAAATAGTTGGCAGCAGGTTTCAAGTGCTTATCGCTCTCGGGCTTCATCCTTTTGGCACAAACACTCAGCTAAGCCAATGATGTTGACAAGATCAAACAGTCATCACCTTTGTAAAGAAGGGTTACAAGTTGAGCCCTGTATCTGATGAATCTTGTTGACTTGAAGGTCACTTTGCCCTAATTTTCAGATAATATGTCATTCAAAAAATAGGGAGCAGTTATAATGAAGCGCTTGAGCTGTTTCCGGCCAAACCATCTGTTACGCCTGTCGATTTACCTGCTCACCGGCCTGATTTTGTTGTCGGGCTGTGTACATTATCAGGGCGACAATCCCGTCCCGACAATCGTGGCAACCACCGAAGCCTTCAAGGCCTTTGACGGGGAATATGAAAACACGCCCTATTTTCAGCATCACAAGCCGGTATCCATCGCCGTTCTGCCCTTCACCGCACTCGAAGTCAAATCGTACAGCCTGAAGACAAATTTCGTTCACCCCGAGGATATCGTACGGGCGGGAATGTACAACCACATCAGTTCGCTGCCCTTCAAGGACCTTGAAATATTCGACACGGACACACGCCTCGCGAACGCCGGCCTGAAAGATCCCGAATCCGTCGAACGCCTCCTTGCCGAGAACCCTAAAAAGTTGAAAGCTATTCTGGGCGTGGATGCCGTTGTTTCCGGCGAAGTCACCCATTTCGACCAAATTTTTCTGGGGGTATATTCCCAGGTGGCCGTTGGGTGCGAGGTAAAAATGCGGGATCTTGACACGGGCAATCTTTTGTGGCGGGCAAAACATGTCAGCCGGGCCCACGCCGGCGGCGTATCCCTCAACCCCCTCGGGATGCTCATGGCGGCCGTGGCTTCGGTCTGGAATCTAAGGGACTCGGAAATGTTGAGCCAGACCGACGAGGTGTTCAGGGAAATTGCTTCGACCATCGAGTTGCCGGAATCGTTTAAGGCACTGCAGGTACCCCCCCCGCGAATTGATCTGTTCGCGTGCATCAATGCCCAAAAGCCGTTTACCGCCGGCCAACCGGTTTCCTTCCGGCTCATAGGCGACAAAGACGGCAGTGCCTACGTGGATATCGGCGAGTTCAAGAGTGCCATTCCGCTCAAACCACTGACCCCTCAGATGACAGTTGCCGTTCGAGCCGAGGTGATCGCTTCCATCGAGGACCAATACCGCCAAAGCGGTCACCATTTAACGGAGGAGCTGACCCGGGCCATTGAAAAGGAGCTTGCTGCACGGGAGATCTATGAAGGGGTCTACACGGTCGAACCGGGGGAACAGATGTACGGTCTGATGGCCAAGGCCTACCTGGCCGATCATTCCGGATCCCGAGCCACCAGCCTGGATCCCGTTCACATAATTGACATCGACGCCCGGCCACCCGAGGCCGTCGATGGGTTGGCGCCTCTTTCCTTTGATCGGCGGGTCGAGCTTACCTGGCGTCACTGTACCGGGAAGGACGTCGTTGGGTATGAGGTTTGGGCAAGTCGATCTCCCTTCAGCGGATACGCATTGGCGCAAACCACAGAAAACAATCGTGCGGTCATGGACGGGCTCGAAAATTTCGTCTCCTCCTATGCGAAGGTGAGGGCCGTTGACAGGGCCGGCAACCGGGGGGCATTCAGCGCCTTCACCGAGGTTGTCGCCCTGCCTGAACCCGATCTTTTTGATCTGCCCCAACCGGGTCCGGTGCTCGGCGGAGACCTCACCGCCAGCGTTCTTCTGACGGAGGCAAAGAGTCCCTACACGGTTCAATCCTCCCTGGTGGTAACATCGGATGCGACCCTTCATGTCGCTCCGGGTGTGACTATTCTCTTTATGCCGGGCACCGTGCTTTCCGTCCAGGGCGGCAGCATCGCATGTTACGGCAGTGAAAAAAAAGGTGTCCGCCTGGGACCGGTCGCCACCGACAGCCCCCCGGGTTCCTGGGGTGGCGTTGTGCTCGGCAATTCCGGTCATGCGCTTCTCCGGTACACCCGCATCGAAAAGGCTGCCACCGGGTTGACCATCGCCAATAGCCGGCCGTTGATCACGCGCATGACCATAACGGCATCTTCACAGGCAGGGCTGTATCTCAAGGACAATGCCAGACCCAACATCACCTGCTCGATCATTGCCGACAATCAGGGGCAGGGCGGTATGGTCGTGGCGGGCGAAGGCATCGCACCGGCCATCCAGAGCACCACTTTTCTGAACAACAGCCCTTTTGATGTTCAGAACTATGCACCGGTCGAGCTCGATCTCACCAACAACTACTGGGGGGACCCGAACCCTGGAGATGGAAAGCTGTTGGGGCCGGTTATCTGGATGCCCCGGCTCGACTCGCCACCGGACCGCTGCGGAGAATGATACATGGAGACCGGAATGAACCCATACCGCATACTGAATTTTGTCGTCTTTTCAATCCTTGTGCTCACCTTGCCCGTTAACGCGGCGAGCTTACAAAAAGAGAACATCGGCACTTACGGGTACATCGACTGGCTCAACCAGACGGTCTACGCCACGGGAATGGGCTTGGCACCCAAAGACAAGCGCAACAGCGACCAGGCAATGGCGCTTGCCGAACGGGCGGCTATCATTGTGGCTCAGCGAAACCTGTTGGAAGTCATCAAAGGCGTTCATATCGATTCACGCACGGTTGTCGAAGAAAAGCTCGTGACCGACGAAAGGATTGTCTCCAATATCCAGGGAGTGATCAAATTCTGCAGGGTGGAATATTCAAAACAGCTGTCCGGGGACTCGGTGGAAGTGGGGGTTAGCATGCCGCTAACGGGCAGGCTGGGTGGCATTCTTTTCACCCTCACCGAAAGGGCCGGGGATCAGCGGAAAGCGAACGGCGCCTCTGACGATCTGGAAGGTCGTCTGAACCGTCTCGAGCGACGCATCCAAATGCTGGAAGAGGAAATCTCCGGTCTAAAAAAAACATCGCTTGAAAAAGAGAGGCTGATGATCCTTTTTCAGGAACTGGTCGCGGCCTGGCAGACGTATGCCGTCCACAAGCCCTTTTTTATCAATGCCGGCTACGCCTCGGACACGGAACTTTCCGCCATCAGAAACCAGATGAACGACCAGGAAAAGAGGATGGCCGCTTTCTCGGTTCTCCTGACCGATCTGTCGAGGCGGCTTGACACTCTGGAAACCGGCAAAGAACCAGAACCCGAGGTTCGACCGGACAAACAACCCCACCAAGCACCACCCTACACCGGTCTAGTGATCGATGCCCGGCAGATCGGGTTCAAACCCTGTCTGAAGCCCAACATTTTCAGCCGGGGAGAGCAGCTGTATCCCGGGGCCTACGTCGATATGGCAAAAGCGCTAAAAAGCGGCTATGTGCGTTATTTCAACAATAAGGTCCAGGCGCAGCAAAGCCAGCGCGTCGGGTCCCTCCCTTATGTCATCTTCGCTGAAGGAACCCCCGAGGGCGACCGCAGTCTTGCATTGGATCCCGAATCTTACGAAATCCTCAAGGCTGTCATAGAAAGCCCCTCCAATTTTCTGAGAGAGTGCCGGGTGGTTATCGTCTTCTAAGACAAACCGGAAATTCCAATACCAAATACATAAATATTAAGGCGAAAAGCTATATGCTCATTGCGCTGCTTTTACGTTTCCGAATACGCTCGAAATAGAGATCGAAGCAGGCCTTCTCGACGTCCAGCAGGCGCTGAAAGGCGTTGGT
>JAJDNW010000042.1 GCA_022340465.1 Deltaproteobacteria bacterium
TCCGCTCGGATCGGAAGGCATTGATAATGGCAAACATCCCCTCCACAGTGGTAAACTGGGGCGTCGCGTAATGACCTTCGTTTGCCTGGGTGTCGCGGATTGTCTCCATAAGACCAGGCTCGTGCGGAGACAGGAGACGGACGATATTGGTCGCATTCACCCAGGCACTGGCCTGGCATGTTGTGCAGCCGCTTATGGATGACATTTAATCTGTAAGGCCTTCCCCAAGGTAACAAATGACGTCGTCGATCAAAAATTTAGTTGGAGTTCAGCAAAAACTAAGCCATCCTGCATTGAAGTTCATAACGCCTAAAATTTATTTGAAATATGCACTAGAAGGACGAGGCGGTAAGTATCGACTTGCCCATTTTGAATCTCGGGCAAAGAAAATCAATTCCTTTTGTGAAATGGTCTTCCCAAAGGACCTGCGGGACGAGCTTCGCTATGTAAAATTTTTGTCACGGAACAATAACTATTTGAAATTCAATCGATTATTGATCAGTATGAGGTTGCTATCAATCGTTTTCCCGAAGTGAAAACCCAATGTCAAAACAGCCTCCTACAAATGCGCCCGTCGAAGCCTCGGTTCTGGAAGATACTTATGCACCCCCAGGGATGGTGATGCGTTGGCTCAAAATCGGGTGGTTGGCTGTCTGGCTGATGACGGCTACCCTGCTGGTTTTCCCCCCGATCACCCTTGTTGCTATTTTTAGCAAGACCGGCAACAGCATGTTTCAACTGGCCAGATTTTGGGCCTGGCTGATTCTCAAGGTGACCGCCGTACATGTCGTGGTGGACGGAGCAGAAAAGATTGACCGCTCCAAGGCATACATGATCATCGCCAATCACCAGTCCCACTTTGACGGGCCGGCTCTGGCCTGGGGGCTGGGAGGGCTTCAGTTTCGTTGGATTGCCAAAAGGGAATTGTTGAAGATCCCACTTTTCGGGCACTGCTTGAATTCTTCCCGCAATATCTTCATCGACCGCACGAACCGTGAAGCGGCCCTCGCCAGTATTCGAGAAGGAATAAAAATGCTGCCCGATGGGGCGGGCGTCATGTGTTTTGCCGAAGGTACGCGCTCGGCCACGGGACACCTCGGAACCTTTAAAAAAGGGGGGTTCCTGGCAGCCTTGGAAAGCGGCATGCCGCTGTTGCCCATCACCATCAATGGCAGTCATCATGTTCTGCCCAAAGGAAGCCTGGCCTTTCGCAAAGGCATCATCGAACTGGTGATCTCCGAGCCCATCGAAACGACAGGTAAACATTTCGAAGAACTTGATGAACTGATCGATGCCACCCGCCTTGCGATTCAGTCCAATCACATTTCCACCTCATAGGGTCCTGTATCAGTATGGTCCACCAGAACGTCTTCCTACGGAAATCTTCCGACTGGACGGATGACGGACCTTGTGGCATGCTAACGCTTTCTTTTACGCTCATCGTAATCTTATCCTGTAAGGAAGGTGGTCTTTGGCGCGAAAGAAGTTTTATGCCGTTAGAAAGGGGCATCGAACGGGCATTTATACGGAGTGGTTCGGCCCGAACGGCGCCCAGGTGCAGGTAAAAGGGTTCCAGGGAGCTCAATACCGGGGTTTTGCCACACGGAGCGAAGCAGAGGCTTTTATGGGGGGAGACCTTCCCATGGACGCGCCGTCGTCATCAGGGACGCTGCCGTTGTCAGACAGGCGATCGGAAATTGTCGTGTATACGGACGGAGGGGCCATCGGCAATCCCGGTCCCGGAGGCTATGGGGTGGTGATCTTTCACCCGGCCGAAGAACGGCGGGAATTTTCCGGTGGCTATCGAAGAACGACCAACAATCGCATGGAGCTCATGGCCTGCATCATGGCCCTTGAGCATTTACAGGGGAGCCTGCCGGTTATTTTATACAGCGATTCGCGGTACTTGGTGGATGCCATCAATAAAAAATGGGTGTTCGCCTGGCAGAAAAGAGATTGGCACAAGGCGGATGGCAAGCCGGCCAAGAACCAGGATTTGTGGGCGCGCCTGTTGAAGCTTTTGGACACCCGGCAGGTTACGTTCCGCTGGGTCAAGGGACATGCGGGGCAGGAATGGAACGAGCGTTGCGATCAACTGGCCGGGTATGCCATGACCCGGCCCGACCTGCCGATCGACCGCCATTACGAAGCAAACTGCAATCAAGAAGAGAAATGACAATTCCGATTGCAAACCTGACAATCTACCGCCAGCCGATAGGTTCGTAGCCCTTGTCTCGCAGGCATTTTTCAACGAAACGGCGAAAGGTCGCGTCCGGATCACCCGAATGGATAGCGCTGCGTGTCAAAGCACCGGCCGCCCCGCCGGCGGCCCCGGCTGCCGCACCCTTGCCGAAATTCCCCAGCACGGCACCCACGGCAGCCCCGGTTGCACCGCCAACGGCGGCCCCGGTGGCCGTGTCCTTGGCGATTTCCCCACCTTGATTCGTATCCGCCCCATATTCCCGGGCGAGAGCTATGCAGGCGTCGATGTCGGCCTCGGCCGCTTTCTGCCCCATCATCGTCAACTGGTCGTTGGGGTAGAGAACCGGTCGTTTGGCCGCGCATCCCATAGGGATCACAAGAAGGAGGAAGAAAAGGCAAGCGATGCCTTTGACATTCGCCCGGGAGTTGATCGTGTACTGATTCAACAAGGTCCACACAGCAGTAGGCCTCCTTTGCCTTAGGGAGGTGATCCAGCAGGAAATCGCCACGGCACAAGATCCATTACCACGCCCATGTCCGGTGGCCGGTAAGGCCCGAAATTCCCGTCCCTTTTCCGGCGATGTGTTACCCAGCGGGTTTTTTGGGCCGCCAGATAGTTTCGACAGGGGAAACCCTGCCGGTTTCACTATCATTTGATACCCTTCGGTAAGAACGGGAAAAATGTTTGAAGGGCGTATGGTTTCGTATGGCATTTTGCAGGGCGCGCTCAAAATCAATATTTTCTCGACCGTTTCCGGCCGGTTTCCGGGAACGGGGATAGCGATACCAGGGGCGGAAATGGTGCCTGGGATTGTGCCGCAGCCATTTCAAAATATGGCCGAATGCTTCTTTGGGGAAATAGCGACGGAGGCCATCCGTAATTCTATGGGGGCTCTTTTTGAGATTGATGGGAAAGGGCGGGCGGAGCGGGGAACGCGACCAATTTCTGTTATGGGTGGAATCATCTCGCCAGCTGCGCGGTTCAACCGGAGGTCGGTTTCTTAATAGCGCATAGGCCAGATTGGCATGCTGGATATTTTTTTCCGCCAGCGTTTTCATGGCGGACCCGGCCGAATAGCGATCGGGATGCCAGAGCTTAACCTGCTCACGATAGGCCTTTTTAATATCGGCTTGGGACGGGTTGGCCTC
>JAJDNW010000043.1 GCA_022340465.1 Deltaproteobacteria bacterium
ACCTCAGCGTTGCCATACGGTCAACAGTTGGAAACTTGAAATTCGCCCCCGGCGACAAGCCGGGATGAATCCGATAAGTAGGTAAGAAATAATAATTTCAAGGAGAGAGCAATGCCGATTACGATTAAAAGCAAACCAGAAAAACTTGGTGTATTGATCCCCGGGATGGGGGCCGTTGGAAGCACCTTTATTGCCGGAGTCGAGTTGATAAAAATCAAAAAGGCAAAGGCCATTGGTAGTTTAACGCAAATGGGAACTATCCGCTTGGGAAAAAGAACCGATGACCGCTCTCCTGTTTTAAAAGATTTTCTGCCGATTTCTCAACTGGGGGACCTGGTGATGGGCGGTTGGGATATTTTTGAAGACTCGGTTTACGAAGCCGCTAAAAAAGCCAGCGTGCTGAAAGATGCGCACATAGAAATAGTCAAGGACAAGCTGGAAGCCATCAAACCGATGAAGGCCGTTTTCGACAGGAATTACGTCAAAAATTTGGATGGGCCCCACACCAAAAGCGCCAAAACGAAAATGCAGCTGGCTGAAATGCTCATCGATGATATCAAGGCGTTCATGCAACAAAACAATCTTCTGGAAGCCGTCATGATTTGGTGCGGTTCAACCGAAGTCTATGCGGAACCCCACGAAGTCCATGATTCACTGGCGTCCTTCGAGAAGGCGATGCGGGAAAATCATCCCGCCATTGCGCCCAGCATGATCTATGCCTATGCCGCCCTCAAAATGAACGTGCCGTTCGCCAACGGCGCCCCGAACCTTACCTCGGACATTCCGGCTCTGATAGAGCTCGCAATGCAAAAAAAGGTGCCCATCTGTGGAAAGGATTTCAAGACAGGTCAAACCCTGATGAAAACGATTGTTGCGCCCGGGTTGAAATCGAGAGCCCTTGGAATAAAGGGCTGGTTCTCGACAAACATCCTCGGCAATCGGGATGGCGAAGTCCTCGATGACCCCGGCTCGTTTAAAACGAAAGAAGTCAGTAAGCTCGGCGTCTTTGATTCGATTCTTCAACCCGAAAAAAATCCGGATTTATACAAAGACCTGTATCATAAAGTGAGAATCAATTATTATCCCCCGCGGGGCGACAACAAAGAGGGCTGGGACAATATCGATATTTTCGGCTGGCTTGGATACGATATGCAAATCAAGATCGACTTCCTGTGCAAAGACAGCATCCTCGCTGCGCCTATCGTCCTCGACCTGATCCTCTTTTTAAATCTTGCGCAGAGAGCCGGCTTTTCGGGGATTCAGGAATGGTTGTCCTTTTATTTTAAAAGTCCCATGCACCTTCCGGAGCTGTATGCAGAACACGATTTGTTCGTTCAACTCGCAAAACTCAAGAACACGCTGAGGTTTATGATGGGAGAAGATTTGATCACGCACCTGGGCCTCGATTATTACGACATGGGAATCGAAGAAAAGGAATGAAAGCCGTTATCATCGCCGCCGGCTGTGGGAGCCGCCTGATAGAAAAGCATCAGGGGCTTCCCAAATCTTTGCTGGAAATATCCGGCAAGAGAATCATCGACGACATCATTTCAAAAATTTATCGATGCGGCATACCACACATAATTGTCGTAACCGGCTTCAAACATGAGCTTCTCGAATCCGGACTGGACAATTACAGGCAGACCGGCATCAAAATAGAATTTGTCTATAACCCCGAGTGGCGGAAAGCGAACGGCATTTCAATATATTGCGCCAAAAAGAAAATTTCTCCAAACGAGGAATTTATCCTGCTGATGAGCGATCACATATTCGACAGGCAGATGTTGAATACGATCGCCAACACCAAAATCGGTCCCACCGAAGCCGTGCTGGCCTTGGATTTTAAAATCGATCGGATTCCGGATCTCGACGACGGGATGAAGGTACAGTGCACGCGGAGAGATAACGAGCTCTTTGAAATCCATCGGTTCGGGAAAAAATTGAATCGGTATTCCGCTATCGACACAGGAATTTTCAAATTTAATTACGGTTTTTTTAAAACCCTGGAGGAAACCATTCGTGCGGGAAAAGACTCGCTGTCGGATTCCTGCAACACCCTTTCGCAAAAAGGCGACATGCTTGGCCTGGATATCGGCGAACAGTTGTGGCTGGACATCGATACCCCCAGTATGATGGCTGAAAAAGAAATTATAGACGAGATATTTCTCTAGCTACCGCAGTCGATAGTATCTCATGCGGCGGCGAATTTTAATCTTACGCCAAACGTTCGGCGGCTTGGCCTTCAATCTTCCCTTGTATTGATCGATGAACCGGTCGGCTGCATCCAGAACACGCTCGCTCGACATCCCATCGTCGTAAGGATGGTTCATACGGATAAATTCATCGGCGTGGCGTTTCATATCCCCGGCGTCGTTGAGTGCAGCACCAATGGCCCCCTCGAGTTCGCTGGTGTGCAAAACGTTCAACAGATAAGGACCCGGCGAAGAGTTTCTGAACGTAACCACCGGTTTGCCAAGCAGCAGGAACTCGGCCACAACCGACGATTCGTCGGTCAACATAACGTCGGCGGCTCGCAGACAGGGCAGAATATCGGGATCCTCCACGAATGTTAAGTCCCGGCATTCCATCCGTCGGTACATATCGACAATCCCTTGATCCATCAGCGGATGAACTTTAATGAGCCAATGGTACCTGCCTTGAGCCGCCATGCTCCGGATGGTTTCCGCAAGCGCCGGTGCCGAGGTGAAAGCGGGGCTGAATGTCGGGGCGTACAAGATGACAGGCTTGTTCACTGCGGATGTTTTTTCACGGTCGGTTGCCGACGCGGACCGAAAAAGCGCATCGACCTTTGGCCAACCGGTTTGCACTACTCTGAAATACCGGTAGCGCTCGGCCAACTCCTGAAATGGAAGCGTTGTTGCCGGACCGTGAGTGCAATACAGATCGAAAAGACCTCTGATCCTGAAATGGCCCTTCTTCCAGATGCCCAACCCGTGAAAAACCTGAACCTTGATGCCCGGGAAAAAATCAGGAACCCACGTTCCCGGCACAAACACCGCCCTGGGATTGAACCTTTTGACTTCATCTACGGAATGTAATAAAAGCTCGTCAGGTTTCAGCAGAGAAGGGTTCAGACCGTGCAGGAACCAGGCGGCCACCCCTCCCCGGCGACGGATAGCCGCCTGCAGGGGCCTGAGGATTGAAAACGAATAGGCCACATTCAAAAACAGGAGATAATCTTCGGACATCGGCTCCGCCTAAATCGGATGTTGATATTGTCGACCTGTAGACGCCAAGGAATATGTCAGAGTCCACGGGGCGTGTCAAGATACAGGCAGCCGGAGCCCGGGGGTATGGGAAAACCGTCTCGGATGCCATGATCGAAACGACATACAAAGGCTGGCGCGTTCTTTTTAATGGCGATGAGTCCCTTTACGGGCTCATGGATGACATCATCAACCATCGCCTGCAGGGACATGTATCCGCAGAACTCAAGAACAATCAAAGGAGCCGTGTCTACCTGATATCCTTTCAAGGTCAAAAGGCGGTCCTCAAGCAGCCCCGCGAAAAAAACACCAGAAAATGGATCCGCTTTACGACCCTGTATCGCCGGGGGGAAGCGTTTAAAGCCATCCAAAACCTGGAGCGGCTGCGCGGGTTCGGTTTAGAGGCCAACCAGCCCTTCATGGCTATTGAAAAACGCCGGATGGGCATGGTGGTTGACTCCTGGCTGCTCTACGAGTTCAAAGCCGGCAAGGCGTGCGACCGGACCCACTACCCTTCGATTGTCGGCCAGCTGAAAGCGCTTCACGACCGCAACCTGCTGCACGGCGACGCCCACCTGGAAAACTTTCTGATGACCGACAAGGGTATCATCACCATCGATGCCAATCTCAAGCGCCCCATATTTGGAGCTGCCTCCAAATATTACGAATTGCTCTATCTAAGACACAGCGCGCCGGGCATCGAAAAGTATTTCCGTATTCCGCCGAACAGCCCGTCTTATCGCCTGGCCCGAATCTACAGCAAGATCTACTGGTCCTGGCGGGCAAGCAAGAAGAGAAGGCGCCAAAAACGCAACCGAAACCTGCGTATCCTGATCATCCGCTTGAGCTCAATCGGCGACATCATCCTGACCACCCCTGTATTGCAGGCGCTTAAAAGCGAATACCCCGATGCCGAGATCCACTTTCTGGTCATGGACACGTACCAAGACGCCATCAGCGGAAGCGCCGAAATCGACAGGCTGATTGTATTCCCAAAAGAAAAATACCGCGGGATCAGGGGCATATATCGCTTTTCCCGCTCTCTGGCAGGCACCCGCTATGACCTGATTGTCGACCTGCACGCCAAGATCCGCTCCAGGCTGATCAGCCTTTTTGTGGGCGGCAGGGTTCTGCGATACAAAAAGCGACGCCTGTGGAAATCTATTCTCGTTCCCCTGGGCCTGACGCGCTACCATGTCGACGATACGATCGTAGCCAGCTATTTTAAGCCTTTGGAAAAAATAAGGGTTTTCCCGTCGGAAGAGCCTTTGACCTTCCACTTCAGCCCGGCGGATCTCGAAAGGGTGCTGCCCTACCGGGACGCCGTTGTCATGGCGCCCGGGGCGGCTAACCGCACCAAGCAGTGGCCGGCGGAAAACTTTGCCGCTTTGGGCGGGCTGCTGAAAGAGCCTGTCCTGCTGATCGGCGGAAAGCAGGACCGGGAAACATGCCGGCAGATAAGCGAACGCATCGGAGGCAGCTGCACAAATCTGGCCGGCCGGTTGAGTCTGAAAGAGAGCGGCGCCCTGATTTCACTTTCAAAATTCGTTGTGTCCAACGACTCGGCGGCGTTTCACATGGCCAGAAGCACAGGCCAAAAGGTCTTTGTGATTTTCGGCCCTACCGACCCGGGCATGTTCACCTATGACGACAAGGCGGTTCTGATCTATGCCGGCACCCCCTGCTCCCCCTGTTCTCTGCACGGGGACAGGGTTTGCCCCCAAGGCCATTTCGACTGCATGCATCTCTTGACGCCGGAAATCGTTTACCGGGCCATACAGAGGGCAACGGGTCAGCTGCCTCCGGCAGAGCCGGTGGCCTATGAAGGAAGTTAGCCGCGCTGTTTTTGAATGGCCTGTCTGAAAAACGCCTCCAGCTTTTCCAGCATGATGTCTTCCGAGAATTTCTCTTGAATGGTATGGCGGGCCTGCTGCTGCAGGGATGTTCGCAGATGTCCGTCTTCCACCAGCGACAGCAGGCCTTCGTATAGTTTATGCTCATCGCCGCTGGGAACCAGCCATCCGTTGACCCCGTGTTTCACCATCTCGGGAATACCCCCCGCGTCGGTGGAGACTACCGGCCTGCCCGCAGCAAGGTACTCCACCACGGTGTTGGGGAATCCTTCGAACAGTGACGAACAGACGGCGATGTCGTATGAGGCGGCGATCAGCATTGGATCGGAAGCATAGCCTCCGAACACGACGCTGTCGCTCACATGGAGTTCTCTTGCCAGGGCCTCCAGGCCCCGGCGCTCTCCCCCCTCGCCGGTCACCACAAGACGGCAATGGGGATGCTGTCGCCACAGGCGGGCAAACGCGCGGATCAGGGTATCCACGCCCTTTACCCTGGAAAGCTGCGTTGTAATGCCGATCACGAGCGCCTCTTTTTGAATGCCCCAGATCGTCCTTTGCCGATCTCTTTGAATGGCGGGGATTTCGCGATAATTTCTACCGTTGTATATGGTCGTAAACATGGAGCCATCCAGCCAGCCAGCCCGTTTCAGGGCATTGTCGCGGATCAGGTTGCAGGGTGTTATGCACCTGTCCACCAGCAGCCGATGGTGCCATTTGACACGCCACTTCTCGTTGAAATCGTCTTCCCGGCCGACCCGGCGGATGTTCGGGATGCCGCTCAGCCGGCTGGCCAGACCGCCGGCCATGACCTCTTTTTCGATGTTCGTCACCAGCAAATCGATACGGTTGCGCACAATGAGCCGCCAGATAAACAGCACCATGTATGGGTTGTAATCCATGCCCAGTTTTTTGGGTATGATTCTCAGCTTTCGAGAGGCCGATTTGACAAACCGGCCGTTGGGATGGGCCATAATCCACACCTGGTGCCCTTTGCGCTCCAGCCCCAGAGCCGTCTGATTCATCCAGTTGGTCACGCCGCCCCAGTTTTTTTTTGACGACAGATAGAGTATTCTCATAGCCGGCAGTGCTCTGCTAATCCCGTTGATTCAACAAACGAATTATGCTAACTTCTTCCACGGTCGCCGTCGCTGCCGGCGGCCGGTGAAGGCAGTCGAGGCATCGTATTTTAGTGGTTGGTCCATCGGAGGATGGCATTGAAAACAGTTCTTATTCTGGCCGTTCATTTCCCCCCCTCGGGGGGGGTCGGTGTCATCCGCACGTTGAAGTTCACCCAGTACCTGCCCTGTCACGGGTGGAAACCGGTCGTTGCGACCCTGCCGGAAAAGGCGACCAAACGGGTTGTCGACGACTCCCTTCTGTCGGAAATCCCTCCCGAAACAGAGGTCTATCGCCCCTTTTTCTACGATTACCGCAAAATCATAGGCGGCGACATCGACCGGCTGTTGAAGCCCCTTCTGGATCGCATTCATTTTCCCGACAAATATGTCCAGTGGAACCGTTTCGCCTTCAAGTACCTATCGAAAAAGATTCTGCCTTTTTCAAAAATCGACCTGATATACACCAGCGTCGGTCCCCACTCGACCATGCTTCTGGCCCACAGGCTTCACCGAAAATTCCACATCCCTTTTGTCGTAGACCTCAGGGACCCCTTCTCATTCAGTCAATATAACCTACTGGAGACGCGGAAATCAAGTCAATCAAAGGCTGAAAAAATCGAGCGCTTCGTTTTCAAAGATGCCGCCCACATCATCAACGTTTCGCGCTTGTGGAAAGAGAAATACGAGCGTCTGCACCCGGATATCGCCTCCAAATCGAGCCTCATCCACAACGGCTACGACGAGGCCGACTTCGACTTCCCGGAACAAAGTGAAAAAAACGACGTTTTTACCATCGGCTACAACGGCACCTTCAGCAGGCTCGCCCCGCTGGAGCCCCTCCTGTCCGCCATGGCGGACATCCACCAAAACGACGGCGCCTCCATTCGTTTGAATATTGCCACACCCATGTCGAAACGCAAATTGACAAGCCGTTTTCCGTACCTGTTCGAAAATGGCCTGATCGAATTTAAAGGCTTTCTGCCGCATGCCGAAAGTCTGCGATACCTCCGGCGCTCGGATGCGACCGTGCTGATCTTAAACGACCTGGCTGCCACCGAGGGCATGATACCGGCCAAAACCTTCGAGTACCTGAGAATCGGGAAGCCGATCCTGCTGCTCCACCGGAAGAATGGTCACCTCTCCGAAATTATAGAAAAAACCAAAACCGGCCTGAGCGTCGACATATCCGACCGGGAAGCGGT
>JAJDNW010000044.1 GCA_022340465.1 Deltaproteobacteria bacterium
GAGAAACGATTTCAAGATCACCCGGGCCAGCCGTCTGCGCTATCGCACGCGCTATTTCACGGACTCGGGCATCATCGGATCCAGGGAGTTCGTCACCAGACACTACCAGCAGTTCAAGCATCATTTTCAGTCGAAAAACGAAAAAGTACCCAAACCGATTCAGGGCCTTTCGGGGATCTACTCCCTGAAACGGCTTTCTGAATTGATCTGATCAGACAACCTCCCCTATTACAGTGTTTTCAGCCGGTTTAAAGGGCCGGCGTGCGCCCGCACGATAACTCCCCCCCTTAAAGCATCCGCCCATCACTATGTTTCCGGCGATTATCTTGCCGGGTTTGACGCACATGAAGGCTGGAAAGCTCTTTTTAGAGCGGATATTATTGAAAGTTTTATTAAGTGCCTGTCCCTTTCAATTATCGTATCCGAGTATGCCTGTCTTGAATTTTCGCCGACAGTTCCTGAAGAATGAAAAAGCAGTCTATTATCGGTATCGTGTTGTTATCCAGGCGGGAAACATCCTGTTTTGTTTTTTCCGCACTAAGCTTAAAATCCTTCCTTGGTATCATGCGGTATGGGTCGGCATGGATTTCATCAATATAGCCCTGATATATACCGATATCTTTGACAAGTGCTTTTTTTGATACCTCCCTACAGCCAAAACAAAGAAACAGAAACAAAGGCAATACCAACGCAAGCAAGTGCTTGTTTGAATATCTGGTCATCATACGTTCACCGATATGGCTGGTTGACAATTTGCAGATAGCTTGCCAGTTTCTGTAAATTAAAGATACGAGGATGTGATCTTAAAATTCAAGGCATTTTAAATCAAGGCATTTGGTACCATAAAAATAAATTCCGCTCGGTGGTGATAGTAAGAGACCATCGTGCCTTTTCGGACGAAAAAATAGCTGTTGCCGATGGATGTTATCAACACCAGCGTTTGACATTGCAACATACTGATACCATAACCAACGTCAGCATATCAACACCATGCAAAATTAATCACCCCACCCGCCCTCCTTTATGCCGACTTCTGGGAAGGCAAGGTCGTTGGCGTCTCCGATGGTGACACCATCAAGGTCCTCAAGGACGGCAAGCAGGTAAAAATTCGCCTTGCAGCTATCGACTGCCCAGAAAAAGGCCAGCCCTATGACCAGAAGGCCAAACAGTTCACGGAAAATCTGGTCGCCGGTAAGATCGTCAAAGTCTGGGAGACCGATACCGACCGGTATGGTCGTATCGTCGGTTTCGTATTTGCTGGCGACAAGAACCGAACAAGGAACTCCTGTCTGCGGGTCTGGCGTGGCACTATAAGAAATATAGCCGTGATCCTGAGCTTGCTAAGCTGGAATTTGAGGCACGATCGGCTAAACGAGGGCTATGGGTTGATCCTGATCCTGTGCCGCTGTGGGAGTGGCTGAGGAAGAAACGGTCATGGTGGAAATCGGGCTACGCGAACCGCTGTTGCCATTATCTTGCCGTCAATGCGCTGAAAATCGTTATATACGTCGATTGGGGTAAGATTGAGATGACACCTAAACCATGGTGAGGGTTAAATGAGATCTTGAACGAAACCGCTGATTAGAAAACCTGTGTCCCGTGTTATTAAAAACGGCCGACAACCACATCAGAAACCCGATTTCCGGAAACGGATTTCGGGTTTCTTTCGTTTGCGCGGTATGGAGGCTCCTAATTTTTAGTACCGAACCTGTGCCACGGGTGTCGTGGTCTGCCCCACCGGGAGATGTTTTGCATTTGTCCAATTCAAAAATATACGAATGATGTAAGCTGATACCAAGCTGGCCAGGGTTAAACTAATGCCTCCGATCAGATAGCCCGGAACTCCCAATACGAATGCGAGAAAACCGCTTATGAGGACTATCACCATATAGACACCATGGCCGGTAAGTACCGCCATAGGCTTTTTCTCCCATGCTGCGAGACCCTCGCTATACGCACGCAATGCCACTGCAAAAGGGAAGGTGATGAGGGATATAGCGATGATACGAATCAAGGCTAACTCGTTTAGGTCTATTTTTTGGAGAGCAACATAATAGAACTCAATTAATCCTGGAATAATAAAAAGCAGCGGTAAAAGGCCCAGAATTAGACCCGCGACAATGGTAAAACGGATAATCGGTGTTTCAGTATGTTGTGAGGGCGGAAAAGCAAGAACCACCGCCTGAATACGAGTTGCAGCATAGGCAACCGGATTTGCCAATCCGATGGCCAGAAAAAAGATCGGAAGAATCCGTTCAGGCTCCGGGGCACGCGCAATAAAGGCACTCAGGATCAGGATTGACAAGGCCAAGAATATTCCCCCTGTCGCAAGCGGCAGGTTGAAAAAAAAGATTTCCCGGGCTTTGGGCGCGGGTTTGACAGCAGATGACAGTCGGCGAAGGAAGTCCCTGGCTAACAGCATGGAAATAACGACCTCAAGTAATACCGGGATAGTCAAACATACTATGGCCCAGATTGGCCCGACTAAACCTATGAAGCAAAAAAGCCAAGAGAGCAGTGCAGTCAAAATGATTCGACCGATAGTTGCAAAACTGGCACGTCCGGTGGCAAGTGCATTATATAATGCAACCTGATAAGGGATTCGCAAAAAAAAGAAAAACTGTAGAGGCACGGCTGCCAATAGAGTGATTTGGGCTGGTTGCTCGATAGATAGGGGCAGACCGATAATACGTCCGAAAATTAGATGCGAAACCGAAGGGATGCACAGCATGCTTTGAATCAAGCATATGTATATCCCGGACCAGACACAAACCCGCCAAAAGGTTTTATAGCCTTCACGGGTTCTCGCAAACACCATACCCGTGGTCATGTAATAAATAGCAAAAATGCCTAAAAAAAACATGACTGTGCCAGATTGGACTATGCCCGCGAGATTTAATGGCCCACCTTCTCCGCGTGATGCCACCATAGCCACCAAAGGATGGGAAAAAGCCTGTGCCATTGCCTGGAGAGCCAATGGAACGAAGAATCGCGTAATATCCCTGTAGCCGGTAGGTGGCTTTAAATCTATTTTGTCAAATTTATCGCTGATTTTATTTTCCCCGCCCTTCCATAAACAACCTTATAAAAAGCACTTGGTGCACAATAGGGACACAAAATTAAAAAAGGGTCACAAGCTTTCGCCTGTAACCCCTTGATATATTTGGTAGCGGGGGCTGGATTTGAACCAACGACCTTCGGGTTATGAGCCCGACGAGCTACCAGACTGCTCCACCCCGCATCATTGCTTGCAAATGTGATAAGTTAGCAGACCATTGGCGGTTTGTCAAGGGGAAATAAAATCATTTTACGATTTTATTCATTTCCAATCTGCCGACCAGTGTTACTTCATCCACGACTGAATCAATGCGTCCAGCCGCCGGCGCTCTTTTTCCCGGTCGCTTCCCTCCCTGGGCGTTGCCAGCAGCAGCTTGGTCCTGCTGGAGTGCCCGGATTTGATCTCCACCTTGGATTTCGGCAGGCCAAGGCATTCGGCCAGGAACCGGACGCACATCTTGTTGGCCGCGCCTTCGACCGGCGGGGCCTTGAGTTTGATCTTCAGTGCATCCCCGTGGCGTCCCACGATCTGATTTTTCGACGCCCGCGGTTGTACGTAGACCTTGAATGCCAATCCGCGGTCGGGACCGCCCGGCCTCACCCGGCCACCTCCCTTTCCAGGACCGCTTTTATGAAACCAGGCGGCCGGACGATGCGGCCGTCGGCATTCACAAAGGCGTGCTTTGTGAATCCCTTGACCAGGTTCTCCCCGGACTCGGCCCTGAAGATGCGGTACTCGAACTTCATGCCGGCCCGGAAGGAGGTGTCCACCGAGGTTTCGATGGTGATAACGTCATCGTACGCCGCGGACGCCAAATACTTGCAGTAGGCTTCCGAAACCGGCATGATATACCCTTTCTCCTCGATGGCCTTGTAACTCAGGCCATAGGACCTGAACATTTCAGTCCGACCGACCTCGAACCATTTCAGGTAGTTGGCGTGGTAGGCAACCCCCATGTTGTCGGTGTCGGCGTAAATGACGCGGTAATTGGTCTGGTGAAATTTCATGGGTTCAGCATCTCTTCCATCACGGCTTGCAGTTCATCGTAGCTGTAGGTGGCCGGCAGCTCCGGGTACTCGTCGCGGACACTATCCGGCGGGTTGAACAGAATGCCCTGTTCGGCCTCCTTGAGCATGGTGATGTCGTTGTAGGAATCGCCCACGGCGATAATTTCGTATTCGAGCTGCTTGAGGCTCAGGACGGTTTGGCGCTTTCCATCCTTCTGGCGCAGGTTGTAATCGACGACTGCGCCTTCCCGGTCCACCGTCAGGGAGTTGCAGAACAGTGTCGGCCACCCCAGCTTCTTCATCAGGGGCTTGGCGAACTCCACGTAGGTGTCGGAAACGACGATCACCTGCGTTCGTGAACGCATCCACTCCAGGAATTCGAAGGCGCCCGGCAGCGGTTCCATGGTTTGAATCACGTCGGTGATGTCTTTGAGCTTCAAGCCGTTCGCCTTGAGAATGCCCAGGCGCTTTTGCATTAAAACGTCGTAGTCGGAAATATCCCGCGTCGTCAGCCGCAGGTCCTCGATACCGGTTTTTTCAGCCACCTTGATCCAGATCTCGGGGGTGAAGATGCCTTCCATGTCGCAGCAGATGATTTCCATGTGGTTCCTTATAATCATGGCTTTGGAAAAAGTTGTATAAAATTGCTTCGGGCATCAAGTCTATGGTTATAGGTATCTGACAGGATTAACAGGAGTTACATGATAGTTATGGGTAAAGGGAAAACGGAACGAAGCGACTATTTACAAATAGACGACATAGGGCTTCGTTGAATTCATAAGAGCCTGTTAATCCTGTCTCATAATTCTTCCGGCCGCTTTCACGTCCCTTCCCTTTCGTCTTCTATGCGGATCAACACCGGCTTTTCCCCGACCACGTCCAGACGCTCTATTTCCTCAAGGGCCCTTTTCACATCGGCCTCCAACGCGCTGTGGGTAAGCATCACCAACGGCACCGAGCCGCTTGTCTTTCTGCCTTTCTGGTGCACCGATTTCAGGCTGATCTCATATTTTCCCAGGATTCCCGATATATTGGAAAGCACGCCGGGTTTGTCGAGTGCGGAAAATCGGAAATAGTAGTGGGTCCGCAGGTCCTCCACCGGTATGATCGGAATCCGGCCGACCCGCTCCGCCAGGCATCCCAGCAACGGGACCCTGCCGGAAATACCTGCCATCAGGTTGCGGGCCAGGTCCACGACGTCGCTGATTACGGCGCTGGCCGTGGGCATCATCCCCGCGCCGTGGCCGGAAAGGAGGATATCGCCCACCGCGTCCCCTGAAACCGCCACCGCGTTCAGGGTGCCGTTCACGTTCGACAGGATGTTGTCGAACGGAATCATGGTGGGGTGAATTCTGGCCTCGACCATCCCCTCCTTGAGCTTGCTGATGGCCAACAGCTTGATCCGGTATCCGAACTGAGCGGCAAATTCGATGTCCAGGGGGGTGATCTTGGAAATCCCTTCGATGTAGATGTCGTCGTAATTGATGGCCATGCCGTACCCCAGGGCCGCCATGATGGCCAGTTTGTGGGCCGTGTCGAAACCGTCTACGTCCAGGGAGGGGTCGGCCTCGGCATACCCGTTGGCCTGGGCATCCGCCAGGGTGTCTTCAAACGTTCCGCCCTCGTCGGTGATCTTCGACAGAATATAGTTACAGGTGCCGTTTAGGATTCCGCTAATGGACTGGATGCGGTTGCCGACCAGTGACTCCCGCACGGTTTTGATAATGGGCATGCAGCCGCCCACGCTGGCCTCGTAGGCCACGTCCACGCCCTTTTTCGCGGCTTTTTTGAATATGTAGTTGCCGTGTTTGGCCAAGAGCGCCTTGTTGGCGGTGACGATCTGTTTGCCGTTATCGATGGCCCGCAACATGAGCTCTTTCGCAATACCCTCCCCGCCGATCATCTCGATGACGATGTCGATTCCGGGGTCGTCGACGACCCTGGCGGCGTCCGTTGTCAGAATCCGCCTGTCGATGGCGATCCCCCGGTCTTTCTCGATGTCGATGTCGGCAATGGATTTCAAAACCAGCGGAACCCCCACGCGCGCCTCGAGCACGTCCATATTTTCCGTGAGCATGCGGGCGACACCCGTCCCCACGGTTCCGAGACCGAGCAGACCAATTTGAATCGTTTTCATGAAACGAAATCCTTCATTTTTTTATTTCAGGCAAAAACAGCACCTTTTATCACGAAAGAACGCAATAAATAAAACAAAATAATCGCACGGCAGGGCCTTTCGTGGGAATATTTTGTATTACATTATCTTTCGAATGCCCCTCACGGCCTGGTTGATGCGCATGTTGTTCTCTATCAGGGCAAAACGGACATAGTCGTCCCCATACTCTCCAAATCCCAGTCCCGGCGACACGGCCACCTGGGCCTCCCTGATCAGGAATTTGGAAAACTCCACGGATCCCATGTGCAGGTACTGGTCCGGAATTTTCCCCCAGACGAACATCGTGCCTTTGGGGCTCTTGATATCCCATCCCACGCGCTCCAACCCGCTGATCAGGGCGTCACGCCTGTCCCGATAGGTGTCGCAAATCTCCCGGACACAATCCTGGGGGCCTTTCAAGGCGATGATGGACGCGATCTGAATGGGTTGAAAAATGCCGTAGTCCAGATAGCTTTTGATCCGGCGCAGGGCGGCCACGGTCTCCCTGTTGCCCACGCAGAAACCCACCCGCCAGCCGGGCATGCTGTAACTCTTCGACAGCGAAAAGAACTCCACGCCGACCTCTTTGGCGCCTTTGGCCTGCATGAAACTGGGGGCCTTGTAGCCATCGAAAACGATGTCCGCATAAGCAAAATCGTGAATCACCATCATGTCGTGGTCCTTGGCGAAATCCACGATCTTCTGGAAAAACGTCAAGTCGACCACCTCGGTCGTGGGGTTGTGGGGGTAGCTGATCACCAGAATTTTAGGGCGGGGCCAGGTTTGCCGGGTGGCGGCTATCAGATTCTCGAAAAAATCGCTTTCCGGCCCCACCGGTATGCCCCGTACATCGCCACCGGCAATGATGGTCGAATAGGGATGAATGGGATAGGTCGGATTGGGCGTAAAAACCACGTCACCCGGCCTGATGGTCACCAGGATCAGGTGGGACATTCCCTCCTTCACCCCGATGGTCACGATGGCCTCCGTTTCCGGGTCGATATCCACGTCGAACCTGTGCTTGTACCAGTCGGCAATGGCCATGCGTAGCTTGGTAATCCCCATGGAGGCCGAATAACGGTGGTTGTGGGGCTTTCCCGACGCCTCCACCAGTTTGTCGACGATGTGTTGCGGCGTTCCCAGGTCCGGGTTTCCCATCCCCAGATCGATGATGTCCTCCCCGTTGCGCCTTGCATCCATCTTTATCTGGTTGACGGTGGCAAATACATAGGGTGGAAGACGGTCCAATCTGGCAAACTTCGTCATGCTGACACTCCTTCCGTGGCCGTCTGCACCCGATCACGCTCGCGGCCCGCTACCTGGAAACCGGCCGGCGGGCCGCTGGCACGGAGGTTGACGGAAACGTTCGAATGCTTGTGACTGATAAAATAACATAATTATTTACAGGACTTCGGCGCTTATGTCAAAAATTTGTTTTGACTTTTAAAGCGAATACGATTAATTTTTCGTTAAACATTAAACGGCGGGAATAGAAATGGACAAATCGCTCACCTATGCGGATGCCGGTGTGGACATCGAAAAAGCCAATCTGCTGGTTAAAGGAATAAAAGAAATTGCCAAAGCGACCTACAAGGCCGGCGTGATGGGTGATATCGGCGGCTTCGGCAGCCTCTTTTCGTTGAACACCGCCCACTATGAAAGGCCGGTTCTGGTCAGCTCCACCGACGGTGTCGGCACCAAGCTCAAACTGGCGTTCATGAGTGGAAAACACGACACCATCGGCATCGACCTGGTTGCCATGTGCGTCAACGACATCGCCGTGCAAGGGGCCCTGCCGCTCTTTTTTCTCGATTACATCTCCATGGGCAAGTTAGACAACGACGTGGCCATGAGCATCATTGCCGGCATCGGCGAAGGGTGCAAATTGGCCCAGTGCGCCCTCATTGGCGGTGAAACCGCGGAAATGCCGGGTCTCTACGCAGAGAACGAATATGATCTTGCCGGCTTCACGGTGGGCATCGTGGACAACGACAAGATCATCGACGGATCTGAAATCCACGTGGGCAACCAACTGATCGGCGTCGCCTCCAGCGGACTGCACAGCAACGGCTTTTCCCTGGTCCGGAAAATCTGTTTCGAACGACTGAAGCTGAGTCTCGACGCGCACGTGCCGGAATTGGGAAAAACCCTCGGAGAGGAATTGCTGACGCCGACCAAAATATACGTCAACTCCATCCAGAGCATGATTAAAAACCTGCCGGTGCTGAGCCTGGCCCACATCACCGGCGGCGGTTTCGAGGACAACATCACCCGTGTCATCCCAAATGCCTGCAGCATTGTCATGCACAAAAGAAGCTGGGACGTACCTCCCATTTTCGCCTTCCTCCAAAAAGCCGGCAAAATCAAAGACCACGAAATGATGCGAACGTTCAACAACGGGCTGGGCCTGGTTGCCGTCGTCCCCGAAAAGGCGGTGCAGGATGTCCTGGAGCGCTTGAACGTTCTCGGCGAAAAAGCATTCGTAATCGGCGAAATCGTTGAAAGGAAGGACCGGAAGGAACGGATTGAATGGGTGTGATCCAAACCGGCTGATGCCCGCCCGGAAATGGGCGCATTGACCGTTTATGGATGGGCAGCGGCTGTCGAAAGCGTACACGATCGCACCCGGCCCCCGTGTCCCGTAATAACACGTTGTATTCCCTGATAAAATGGCTGTCATCAAACACACATGTCGTCGACTCGGTTCGCTGTTGTCCAAATTCTTGAAGTGGATCGAAAAAGGACAGAACGGGTCGTCCGCCTGCAAGACCTGAGGGGTATCTGCAAGCCGCCCCGGGCGGGGCGACCGGCGCTGACGCGCGGCATCGATGGTCATTCGCTTCGCTGTTATTTGGCCTCCGGCCGTAATTTGCGCTGACGCGCGTAATTCATAGTATTTGAAAGCTTATTGCTAAAAGTGACAATAAATGACGCACGAAGTGCAAATAACACCCGAAGGGCGAATGACGGCCCAAGGCCTAATCACGAACGAAGGGTAAATGACGGCCCCAGGGCAGATGATGCTGATACTCGGTATAGAAACATCCTGCGATGAAACCGCCGCTGCGGTCGTTCAAAACGGACATCTGATTCGCTCATCGATCGTCGCCTCTCAAATCGACGTACACCACCCGTACGGCGGTGTGGTGCCCGAGCTGGCCTCGCGCAAACACATCGAGGCCATCGTCCCCGTCGTTAAGGAAGCCCTGGACGCTGCCGGGGTCGGAGCCGGCGATATTCAAGGGGTGGCCGCAACCCGGGGGCCCGGCCTGGTCGGCTCGCTGCTGGTGGGTTTCTCCTTTGCCAAAGCCTTTGCCTTTGCCATGGGGTTGCCCTGGATCGGCGTAGATCATCTGGAAGGCCACATCAATTCGGTCTTTCTCGGCCCCGAGCCGCCGCCCTTCCCCTTTGTCGCCCTGCTCGTATCCGGCGGGCACACCGCCATCTACCATGTCACGGCCCACACCGACCCGCAGCTGCTGGGACAGACGCGCGACGACGCGGTCGGTGAAGCGTTCGACAAAGTCTCCAAAATGCTGGGGCTGGGTTATCCAGGCGGCCGGATCGTGGGTGAAATGGCCGCTCAGGGAAATCCGTCCCATGTCGTCTTAAAAAGGCCCTACCTCGACAAAGAAGCCTACGACTTCAGCTTCAGCGGCATAAAAACCGGGGTGAACCGGATCATTCAGGCCAGGGGGCCGCTGGACCAACACCTCATCCGGGACATTGCCGCCGGCTTCCAGGAAGCCGTCGTGGACGTCCTGTCATACAAACTGCTCAATGCCGCCCGTCGCAAAGGGTGCGATCACATGGCCATCGTGGGAGGCGTCGCCGCCAACGACCGTCTGCGCGAAAGGGTCGTGGAGGAAGCCGCCCGCAAGGGCCTCGCCGTCCACATACCGCCCCCGGACCTGTGCGGCGACAATGCCGCCATGATCGCAGCCGTCGGTTATCACTATCTTCGCCGCGGCGAGACATCGGATTTGGATTGTGACGTGTACTCTCGTAAGGTGTAAAGCGTGAGAGGTGAGATGTAAAACGTATGGCGCAAGGCAATATCAAAGCATCTGGCCTCTGATCCTTGGCTCCTGGTTCCTTGAACCGTATACCGTGCACAGAGAAAGCGGTCGGAGATCAGAAGTCAGAATTTTAACTTATAACCCCCGTCATCCCTGCGCAGGAGGCTGTGTCGCAATCCGCTTTGGCAGGTTTAAAACCCTGCGCTACATGATCGGGCAAACAGATAGACAGAACCAAACTGTTATCAATGTAGGTCAGATCTTTAGCCCTGAAAAATTTTCCTGGTAGCACTATTTGGTGAATAATGAAACAGCCTCCTGCGCGGGGATCTATTCCTGCCGTAAGCGGGATGCTGGATCCTCGATGCTGGATGCATTGCGCAACCGGCATACAGATCCAAGCGTTGAAAAATCCGTCGATGATATGAACACAATACGAAACAACACCCCCCGCATGCCATACAAGGACTTCACCCCCTCTCAAAAAGCGGGTCAGCGCCTCATGGTGGGATTCGAGGGAACCCGCTTCGGCCCGGAACTGAAACACCTCATCAGCACGCTGAAGGTCGGCGGTATCATCCTCTTTGCCGAAAACATCGCCGACCCGGAACAGGTTCGAAACCTGTGCACCGCGGCCCAGCAATGCGCCGCATCCTGCGGTCAGCCGCCGCTCTTTATCGCCGTCGACCAGGAAGGCGGCAAGGTCGCCCGCCTCAGACCGCCCTTCACCGAATTTCCGGGCAACCCCCACATGAAAACCCGCAGGGACGCGGTCCATTTTGCCGACGTCACCGCCCGGGAACTGAGCTCCGTCGGCTTCAACATGAATATGGCGCCGGTTCTGGACGTGGCCCTGCCGGGCCCGGAGGGCGTTATGAAAGACCGGTCTTTCGGAGATGACCCCATCCGGGTGACCGAACTCGGCATGGCCGTCATCCGGGGGCTTCAGGCCGGAGGCGTCATGGCCGTGGCCAAGCATTTTCCCGGCATTGGAAGAACCCGCCTGGATTCACATCTCGACCTTCCCTTTTTGGAGGCAACGCCCCGTCAACTGGAAGCATGCGACATGCCGCCCTTCGAAGCCGCTATCCGCGAAGGAACGGCGGGCATCATGCTGTCGCACATCTGTTACCGCCGGTTGGACGAGGTATGGCCGGCCAGCCTTTCCAGAAAAATATGCGCGGAACTGCTGCGGAAAAAAATGGGCTACCGGGGCGTGGTGATGACCGACGACCTTGACATGGGGGCCGTGGCCGCCCATTTCGACACCCCCACCACGGTTCACCGTGTGCTGCAAGCCGAGGTCGATATCGCCCTGATCTGCCACAAGGGGCCTGCCATCGAAACAGCCTTCGAGGAAATTCTGCGCATCCACGAAGACAACCCGGACCTCGCCGCCAAAGGGATGGATGCCCTGACGCGCATAATGAAATTAAAAGATCTATACCTGCGCTGACGCGCGGTATTTGTAGTCATTCGCTCGCGCTGTCAACGCCGCAATTGATACTTCCGCACCGCCTTTTCGTGCGCCGCATAGGTTTTGGAAAACTGGTGCGTGCCGTCCTTTTTGGAAACAAAGTAAAGATAGTCCGTGTCTGCGGGGTACAAAGCGGCCTCCAGGGCCCCGGCACCCGGATTGGAAATGGGCCCCAGGGGCAGGCCTTTGATTTTATACGTGTTGTAAGGGGTCCGGGTCTTGAGATCCCTGCGGGTCAGGTTGCCGTTGAAATCCTTTATGCCGTAAATCACCGTGGGGTCGCTGGCCAGGCGCATGCCCCTTCGCAGCCGGTTGTGGAAAACGGAAGAAATGAGCGGGCGCTCCGCAGGCTCGCCGGTCTCCTTTTCGATGATGGAAGCCAGAATCACCACCTGATGAACGCTCATGTCGATTTCCCGGGCGCGCGCTTCCCACGCCGGCTTGAACACCTGCCGGAACCGCTGCACCATGGTCTGGATTATCTTTTGGGCCGAAACGCCCCTGGGGAAATGATACGTGTCCGGAAAAAGATAGCCCTCGAAGGAGCTTGCGGGAATGTCCAGCCTGTGGGCGAATTCCTCATCATTGGCGGCCGCCGTAAAGCGCTTTTCCGATCCCAAACCGGCGGCCGGCATCATCCGGGCGATTTGCACCAGGTTCAAGCCTTCGGGGATGGTAATCCTGTAGAGCCGCACCTTTCCGCTGACAATGATGCCCAGGATCTTTTTGGGGCTATACGAAGACGACAGCCGGTATTCTCCCGCCTTGATGCGCTTGTCATCCCCCTTCAGGCGTGCGTACAGGTTGAATTTAAACGCGTCGGTGACAATGCCGCGGGCGTGCAGATCGGCGGCCGTGGCCTTCAGTCCCCGGCCCGGCGGGATCACTACGTCTTGTTCGACACCCTCCACGCTCCCCGGCCTGGCGGCGAAATTAAGCAGGTTCAGCAAGGCGCCGCCGGCCAGTGCCACGAGGATGAGCAATACCACCGCGACAATGATGATCTTCTTCTGCATGCCTTTCCTCAAGCCCGGGCGTTTCGATGGTTACGTGTAAACCAGGATCCGAGGAGTCATATATATTGACATTCAACGGTAAAATCAATAAGCAACGAACTGTAGACCGGTTGCCGTCGATGATCACGCACCGACGCGTGCCACAAAGCGAGAAACAGCGATTGTTTTCTTCCACGGCTCAGGACCGTACTTGCCGTTTTTAAAAGTGGTTGACCGTTTCTAACGTAAGGATTACCCCATGGCGAAACCGAAACTGAAGGAACACCTCATCAACAGGGAATGGTGCAAGGGCTGCGGTATATGCGTGCACTTCTGCCCCAAAGCGGTGCTCGAACTGGACGACCAGGACAAGGTGGTTGCCGCGAGGCCCGAAGACTGCATCTGCTGCAGACTCTGCGAGCTCAGATGCCCGGACCTGGCTATCGAAATCGTCACCGAAGAAACAACACGACCCGAGGCTTGACGCATGGATAAAAACATCAGATTCATTCAGGGCAACGAGGCGTGCGTGGAGGGTGCGCTCTACGCCGGACTGGACTTTTTCGCCGGCTACCCCATCACCCCCTCCACCGAAATAGCCGAGCATCTGTCCAGCCGGCTTCCCCGAAAGGGGGGCAAGTTTGTCCAGATGGAGGACGAAATCGCCTCCATGTGCGCCATCATCGGCGCTTCGCTGACCGGAAAAAAGGTGATGACCGCCACCAGCGGGCCCGGGTTCTCCCTCAAACAGGAGGCCCTGGGCTACGCCATCATGACGGAAATCCCCTGCATCATCGTCAACGTGCAGCGCGGCGGCCCTTCGACCGGCCTGCCCACCAGCGTGGCCCAGGGCGACGTCATGCAGGCCCGCTGGGGAACCCACGGCGACCACGCCATCATTGCGCTCACAGCCTCCAACCACCAGGACGTGTTCGCCGTCACCGTGCAGGCCTTCAACCTGGCCGAAACCTACAGGACGCCGGTGGTGCTCCTGTTCGACGAGGTGGTCGGCCACATGCGTGAAAAGCTCGTTATCCCCGAACCCGGAGCGATTCCCCTGGTGGACAGGCTGCGGACCTCCGTGAAGGAGGGGGTGGATTACCACCCTTACCTGCCCCGGGAGGACGGCCGCCTGCCCATGTCCGATTTCGGCAGCGTCCACCGCTACAACGTGACCGGCCTGTATCACGACATGTGGGGGTTCCCCACCACCAAGCCGGAAATTGTGCAGGGCCTCCACCGGCATCTGGTGGACAAAATCAGAAACCACGTCAACCAGATCGCCATGTTCAAAGAGTACTACCTGGAAGACGCCGAGTGTGTCCTGATCTCCTACGGGTCGTCTGCCAGGTCAGCGCTGCACGTGGTCGAATCCAGGCGCCCCAGGGGTGAACGCCTGGGGCTTCTGGAACTCCAAACCCTGTGGCCCTTCCCCTACCAGTTGATCAAAGAAAAGTGCAAAAGCGCCAAGTACATCCTGGTGGTGGAGATGAACGCCGGCCAGATACTGCGGGCCGTGAAAAGGGCTGTCAGAAATCCCGAACGCGTGTTCCTGGCCAACCGGGTCGACGGGGTCTTCATCACCCCCACCGACATCAGAAACATCCTCAGGATCATCATGGGAAAAGGGGCGTAACGTTATGGCCATCAAAGATTACATCCGGGAAAGATTCTTTCCGCATATGTGGTGCCCGGGCTGCGGACACGGCATCGTCATGAACAGCATGCTGCACGCCGTCGAAAAACTGGGTTTCAGTAAAAACGAAATCGTCATGGTGTCCGGCATCGGCTGTTCGTCGCGCATTTCCGGCTATGTGGATTTTCACACCCTGCACACCATTCACGGTCGGGCGCTGGCCTTTGCCACCGGAGTCAAGCTGGGGCTGCCCGAGCTCAACGTCATCGTTCCCATGGGCGACGGCGACGCCCTGGCCATCGGCGGCAACCATTTCATCCACGCCGCCCGGCGCAATATCGACATTACCGCCATCGTCATGAACAACCGTGTTTACGGCATGACCGGCGGCCAGTTTTCGCCCCTGTCCGGCTACGGCACCAAAGCCACCACGGCCCCCCTGGGCAACATCGACCACGGGTTCGACGTCGCTCAGCTGGCCACCGCGGCCGGGGCCTCCTTCGTGGCACGCTCCACCACCTACCACGTGCAACAGCTGTCCGACATCATCCGCAAAGCCATCCTGCACGAAGGGTTTTCGGTGGTCGAGGTGCTGACCCAGTGCCCGACCTACTTCGGCCGCAAGAACAAAATGGGCGATGCGGCGGAAATGATGGAGTGGTTCAAAGACAACACCACCTCCATCGGCTCCAAGGCCAAAAAGGAAAACGACGCCTTGATCGAACGCGGCATCTTCGTCCAGAAGAACATCCCCGAGTACTGCGAGGAATACGATAAAATCATCGCCCACGCCATGGAGGGAAGCTGATCATGGAACGATGCAGACTGGTGTTTTCAGGATCCGGAGGACAAGGGGTCATCACCGCGGCCATCGTGCTCGCCGAAGCCGCCGTGCTTCATGAAGGCCTCATGGCGGTCCAGTCCCAGGCATACGGACCGGAAGCCCGGGGCGGTGCCACCCGCAGCGACATCATCATCGCCGACGAACCCATCAACTACCCCAAGGTCATTCAGCCCAACATCCTGGTGTGCCTGACCCAGGAAGCCTACAACAAATTCTACGCCATCGTGCGCCCGGGGGGAATTCTGATCACGGACAGGCGGTACGTCAAGACGCGGCACAAGGCAGACGCCCGCCAGAAAGAGATACCCATGTATGAGTCGGTCATGGAAAAGATCGGCAAACCGATCGTTTTTAACATCTGCATGCTGGGCACGCTGCTTTCCATTACCGAGCTGATCAAGCCTGAATCGATCATGAAGGTTCTCGAAACCCGCATACCGGCGGGCTTTCTGGACCTGAACCGGGATGCCCTGGAACTCGGTATGCAACTGGGCGAGGAATACCGGTAAGCGGTCCGAATCGATGAATGCAGCCACTACTGCAGATGCCGGCCTCTACATCCACGTTCCTTTCTGCGTGAAAAAGTGCACCTACTGCGACTTCTATTCGGTAACCGACCTTTCGGACGTGGATGTCTTCGTGGAAGCTGTCGTGCACGAGATGCAGCTTTTGGTGGGGGAACCGCCCCTGGTTTTCGACACCCTCTATTTGGGCGGCGGAACGCCCTCTGTTCTGCCCCCCGACCAAATCGGCCACCTGGTCGAAAGGGCTCGCTATCATTTCAACTTCCGGGATGACGTCGAAATCACCATCGAAGTCAATCCCGGTACGGCCAACCTCTCCCACCTGCGCGCGTACCGGCAGATCGGCATCAACCGCATTAACATCGGCGTCCAATCCTTTTCCGCAGACACGCTGCGTTTCCTGGGCAGGATCCACACGGCGGACGAAGCTGCCGCAGCCATAACCGCAGCGCGCCGGGCGGGCTTCGCCAATCTGGGCGTCGACCTGATCTACGGCATCCCGGCACAGACCCCGGAAGCCTGGCAAAAAGACCTCGAGCGGGCCGCCGCTTTTACCCCCGAGCACCTCTCCTGCTACACCCTGACCTACGAAGAGGGAACGCCCCTGTGGCACCGCAAAGCGAGGGGGGAAGTCGATCCCCTCGACGAGAACATGGTCGGCGATCTTTTCGCGGCCACCCAGGCGTTTCTGGATAGACACGGCTACGAGCAGTACGAAGTTTCCAATTTTGCCAAGCGGATGCCGGCGCCGCATCAACCCGGGAGTCGGGTTTCCCGGCGTTCGCGGCACAACATGAAATACTGGTCGGGAGCACCCTACATCGGCCTGGGCCCCTCGGCCCATTCGTTCACCCCCCCTTGCAGGCGTTGGAACGTCACCGATCTTAAGGACTACATCGCCCGCCTCAGGAACGGCGAACCACCCGTCGAAGCAAGCGAAACCCTGACCCGTGAGCAGCGCCTCACGGAAACCTTGTACCTGTCGCTGCGAACGGTCGAAGGCATCGACGTGCCCTTCCTGGAGCAAACCTTTGGACTGGATTTTCACGACCTTTACGGTAAGATTGTCGATGATCTGACGGAACAGGGGATGATTGCGTTGACAGGCGCACGCTGTGCGCTCACACCAAAGGGCCTGCGTTTTCTGGACGGGATCGCCGCCCTGTTTGTCGGCCAATAAAATCGTGTACCACGATTTTATGAAACGCGACTACGTCGCTCCTATGTGAAAAACCAAAAGATCCAGAGATCAGAGGCCAGAGATCAGAGGTCAGAGATCGGAGATCGGAGATCAGGGTCGGAAGCCTGAAGCAAGGGCAATCTAACCACCCCGGTGAAACTAAAGAAACGTCAGATTTCACTGGGCAAACAAAAAACGTTCACCCCGTTAAATAAGATTTGATCCGCCTTTGTAGATACATTCTACCACGAAAGGTCTTCTATTGTTGGTTGCGTCCACCTTCCCTTTTTTATGCTGATCAAATCTTTGCTTGAGATCGCCTTGCGCCTTATGCCCTGGGCCATACGTCTCACGTCTCACTTTTCACGGTTCAAGGTGTACGTTTCACTTCTCACGCACGGTTCAAGGCCCTCCGGCCGAGCGGAAATCGAGCCGGTAGGCCTTGCCGCCCCGCTGCAGCACGATATCGTCCGGGTTGATGCGGCTGACTGCGTACCCCTCGATATCGTCCCCCTCCCGCAGCACCTGGCTGTTGACGACCGCCAGACGTTTTCCCGGAGTTTCACTCCAGGATATGGCCTGTACCTTCATAGCGACGCCTTCGAGCCGGTCCATCGGCACGGGTTCCTCCTGCGAAGGCTTCTTTTCGGGCGCTGCATCCTGGAAATCGGCCGCCCCTTTTTCCGCAACGGCCGGCGGCGGTGCAAGTTCCCGGGCAACCATGGCCATGGGCCGCTTTTCTTCCGGCGGTTTATTTACCACCGCCGCCGTTTCGGTTTCGACATCACGCCCGGCAGCGGTTTCCTCCGATAGTGTCCGTTTTGCGACGGGGTCGTTCCCCGCGGCTTCCGCTGTGGATATGCCTGCGGGACCTGCCGCCGGGCGTCCGCTTGCCGAGGGCGGAATGGATTCCGCGGGATTGTCCCGGCGGGCGGTCTGCGCCGTTTTCCGGTCACCTGTTGTCGGCACGGGCCTTTGTTCGGAAGCGGTGCCCACAGGCTGCGGGCCGGGGGTTTTCGCCGGTGCGGCCCGGTAATACACCACCAGCCCGATGGCCCCGAAGCCCAGGCAAATCCCCCCGATGACGGCCAGGACGTATTTTGGAATCGAAACGCCTCCGCCGGCGTGAACCCGTGTTGGCAGGGGCCCCTGCCGCGAGGTTTCCCTTTCCAGTTTCTTCAGTGAATCGAGAATCGAGCTCAAATGCCGTCATCCTTACAGTAGATACCCGGGTCCGTAGGACCCGGCACTGGTTTCACCCTGGAAGGGTGTTGTTTCAATACCGCTGAAGCAAGAAAATTCTAAATCCCAATATCCAAATTCTAAACAAATCCAAATATCAAATGACCTAACCCGCATACACCCAAAAAGATAAAGATCATTTATCACGATGCTTCCCTTAAAAGCGGCTCATAGACCACCAGCCGCGGCGCCGGGTAGTCCTCCTTTTCGTTGTAAAGCGCGATCTTGGTCAACGGCCCCACAAACCCGTCTGCTTTGAGACCGTGCCGTCGCTGGATCTCCTTGATGATCGCCCGGGTCGAAAGGTCATATACCGGTGTCAAGGCCACGTCTTCGTATCCGATATCGCGCAGCATCATCTTGAGCATAATCACGGCCCCCTTGGGGTAACTGAAGGGCAGCGTGCCTTCGAAGCCCAGGTGATTCTTCCACGCAATCAGGGCCCGCCCCTTGAATTGAGCCACCAGGGCCTCATAGGGAACCGCGACGCCGGCATCCGCTCCCTGCGCCCGGAAAACAGCCTGATGCGCCTGAATCTTTTCCAGCGCCAGGTATACGGGCAATTTGCCGCCGGAAGACTCGAACCTGAAAATTGCCGGCAGATTCAGTCTCCTGACCAGGTCCGGATCGCCGTCGATCGCCTCTATTTCCAGCCCGTGCTGCTTCGCCACCAGGTTGAAAAAGGCGTCGTCGTCTGCGATGCTCAACAGATAGGGTTGTATCCGCCCTTCGACCGACCACAGGGAGAGCAGATTCGACATGGCGCTGTAGCGCGTTTCCGCCGCATCGACCTGTTCGATATACGTCTTGAGCGCCACCGGCTCCGCCCGCTTCTCGGGTGCGGGTGTCTTTGGTGCGGGTTCCACCGGCTCCGGCGCCGCCGGTGAAAGGACGACGGCCGGTTCCTTCCCGGGATCCGGCGCCGGTCGCGACAGGGCCCCGAGCGGCGCCCACCCGATCTCCCGGTGCACGATCCCCGGCAGCAGCAACACGGCCACCACCGCAGCGGCGGCAATCAATCCCATGGTTACGGTTCTGCGTTTCAGGGGAAACCGTTTCCGATGGTCGCCGCGGCTCCACAATTCGCGGATCGCCATGCGCACCATGCTGCCCGACACCCGCTTTTGGTTCCGGCTGAAAGCGATCAGCAGCGACCGGTCACAGATGATATTGATCAGACGGGGGATGCCGTTGGCGTGTTTGAAAATCTCCTTCAGGGCGGATTTCGAAAAAAGGTGCGCCGGTTTGGTGAGGGCGATTTGCAGGCGGTGCCCGATGTAGGCACAGGTCTCTTTAAAGCTGAGCGGCGCCAGATGGCAGCTCAGGGTCACCCGTTGACCGAGTTGCCTCAGTTCATGAGAATCCAGCATTTCCGCCAGTTCGGGCTGCCCCACCAGAATGATCTGAATGAGCTTGCTGCGCGTCGTTTCGAGGTTCGACAAAAGCCTCAGCTGTTCGAGAACCTCGACGCTCAGATTCTGGGCTTCGTCGATGATCAATATCACCTTCCTGCCGTCCGCCTTCATCTGCATGAGGTAGGCATTCAGGGCATCGACCAGCGCCTTGGCGTCGTTCGCGGATGCGGTAATGTGCAGCTCATCGTTGATGGCTTTGAGCAGTTGAACTTCATCGAGCCTGGGATTGAATATATAGGCGGCTTCGGTATCGTCGGTCAAGCGGTCCAGGAAAACCCGGCACAGGGTTGTTTTGCCCGTGCCGACTTCACCGGTGATTTCCACGAATCCGTCCCCGTGCGCCGCGGCATATTCCAGATGCGCCAGGGCTTCTTCATAGCTTTTGCTCAAGAACAGGTAGGTCGGATCCGGAAGCAGCTTGAAAGGCCGTTCTTTGAAGCCGAAAAAACCGCTGTACATATCGTTTCTCCCTTACGCTTCGGAGGCCGTCCGGATGATCCTGCCGCCATGCCTGCAGGTGTGCCCGGGGCGATACCCCATCGGCACCCGCCCGGACGGGAGGCGCCGTCCCCTGCCTATGGACGGGGCTGGGCGCCGCCGGAAGCCGTCGCTCTCTTCGCGCTGATTTCAAACTCGCAGATGAGCGGCACGTGATCGGAAAATTTCACCTGGGGAATCTCGAACGAGACGATGTGAATGTCGCGGCTGTGGAAAATGTAGTCCAGCTGCCTGCGGGGGGCACGGCTGGGGTGCGACGGCTCCCCGTTGCTGTTGGCATTTTTCAACCCGGTCGCGGCCAGAAAAAGCTGCAGTTCACGATCACCCCACAAAACGTTGAAGTCACCGGCCACGATGACCGGCTTGTTCCGCTTTCTCACTATTTTATGCAGCGTCTCGAGCTGGTATTGGCGGTGCCGGAACTTGATGGACAGGTGCACCAGAAAGACGACGCACTCTGCAAGCTCCAGCTCTATCACCAGACGCTTGACCCCTTCGCGGAAGTAGTGAAACCGCCGGGAGACGATCTCCTGGTTGGTGATGATGGCATTGCCCTGCTTGTTGAGCACCGGCACCCGTTGAGCGACGGAGGTCGCCGCATACTTGGACCGGTAGATATGGTTGTGCTGAAGCTCCCAGGCAATGGACTCGGCCTGGTTGCTTTTGCTGGCACGAAACGAACCGGCATCCACTTCGATCAGGCCCATGATGTCCGGGTTGACGGACACGATGAAATCGATGATCTTCTTGAGGTTGCCATCCGTGTGCTTTAAATAGCCACTGTAGGGCACCGGCAGGTGAAAAAACCTGCCGATCCCCGCGGCATACCTTATATTGTACAGTAAAAACTTCAACTTTCCTGTTCTTTTGACCGCGGCGGCTTGTCCGGCGTAGCTCGAAGAGCGAAGACGGAAGCCGCATTCATTAAACGATTCGCCCGGTCTTTTTAAAAAGACCGGGCGAATCGTTTAGGTGGAGAGAGCCTTGATCAGCACCCCCAGGTAAAACCGTGCGTGGCTGATGGGTGCGGCCATATTGCTTCTGTGGTTAGCGAAAATACTGCTGTAATCGCTGTTCAGGATAATCCAGGGATCGATTTCGATGGCGTGGTGGCACGACTCGATGGCGTTTTGCAGTACCTCCAGCCCTCCTTCCCGGCTGACCATGATGTTGAAGTCGGCCTCGATGGCCTGCAATATGGTGTACAGAGCGCTGGCCACCCCCTTGGCATAAAAGAAATAGTCGTCGGCCGCGAAAAAGCCGACCTCGCTTCCGTCGGGTTCATGCCTCTTGACCAGGTTCTCGTCACAGCTCCCCAAAAGGTCCTCATAGGCTTCCAAAAGGGGAATCAGGTTGTCCGTGCGCGTGTAGAACTCCGCCTCGCCCTGCGCCAGCTTGTCATAGTAGTGGCGCAACTCCTTCAAACCGTCCTGGTATTTGGATTCGGCCGACGGGAACCAGTACCGGTCGGCCTTGATCATGAACCAGTTCATGGCATTTTCCAGATTGGGGTCGAAGCGGGCCGTGCTGCCTGTCCGCGAAATGCGTTCGGCCAGAATGCGCGACGTTCTCCGGGTCACCTCGAGAACGCCCAACTGAAAATTGTTCACGTTGTCCGTCCACTCGACAATGTCATTGGGCCGCCAACCGTAACGCCGTTGGTTCAGTTCGTAATCCATGGGTTGAATCACGGCATCCACGAAAGCCATTCCCGCCACCGGGTATGTTTTCGCCGGCGCTCCGCCGTGTCCGCCGGCTTCGTCCGCATCCTTCTGTGCCGCGCCGCCGTGGCCGGTCGCCGCCGTTTCCCCCGCCGGTTTGCGGGCCGGCTCGCCAGCAGCCGCGGGCGCATGCCCTCCGGAAACCGATACCTTTCGGCTTGTCGCTGATTCATGGGACTCAGCAGCCGCGTGGGTGACGGCAACCTGCGGCTGCATGGGTGACGTCGCAACCGGCGCCGCCTCCTGTGTCCCGGCAGGTTGCGTACCGTGACCGGATCCCGCAGCATCCCCACCGGCGGTGTGGGCATCGACCGCCTGCTCATCCCCGGCGGGTTGCGCGTCATGCTGCCGTACGGTCGATGCTTTGTCCGGCAAGACCTCTTCCGGCACTTCAAAATATTGAATCACGACCCACAGAGCCGCCAGGGCAACCACCACGACCGCGAGGACGGGCAGCATGTGCTTGATGACGAATCTACCAAAACCTGCGGCGCCGGAAGTGCTCTTTTTATCTACCATGAGTTTGTATTCCTTTCCTCAGTTTAGGCCTCTCCCTATGCAAACCAAATTACCTGTTTTCCCATACCGCTTCGGCAAACGCATCGCCCGCGGCGCAGGAAGCCCTCACTGTCCTTTTCTCAGTTTCCGGCTGTCCCCCACCCGGAGGGTCACGTTTTTGGCGTCGAAATACTCCAGCAGGGGAATGATATACTTGCGCGAAGCGCCCGTCATCTCTTTGAACTGGGGTGTGGTAATCTCCCCGTTGGCCTTCAGGAAGTCCACGAGGCGCTTTTTGAGCTCCTCATAAGGCTCCCCGTGAAAAAACAGGTCCTCCTTGGCCTTGATCATGGTGCCTTCGTTCACCAGCAACATGAGGACGTCCTTGGCGACGACCGGATCGACACCCAGCGTCTTGGTGACCTCCTTGAAATAGGGCGGTGTGAGCCCGCTTTCCAGGTAGATCTCCAACACCTTTTTCTTGATGTCAGCCTGATCCATGCCCAGTGAAACCTTGTGACTCGCCAGCCGCACGGCTTCGCCCTCCTGGGCGATCTTGCCGGCCTTCAGCATCTGGTTCATCACCACGCTGAACAACTTGTCCGCGGCATTCACCGGGAACTTCGATTTCAGTTCTCCCTTGGACATACCGGTTTTCAAGGGATTGGCCCGATGGTACCTGTCGAGATTTACCACCATCTGTTCCTGCAGGGCATCGAACACGTCCCGGTGGACGAACAGCCTGCTCTCCTTGTCGATCTGTATGATCTCCCTGGTCGACGAGAGCGCCTGAGTGATGGACGTCAACCGCTTTTCAGGCAAGTTGGTCATGATGACCAGATCCGCAAACGTCACCCCGGAAACCCCGGCATCTTTCACATGAAAAGAGGCGATCGCTTCCGCCGGGCTGTCGATAAGCCCTTTCAGGCCCTCGATGACATCCACCTGAAACTGCTTGTGCTTCTGTGCCACCGGGTTCAGGACCCTGCCCCCGCCTATGGTTCGTACAGGCGAATAGCTCCGGATAACGAAGCGGTCGTCCCGGACCAGCGTCACGGGCGTGTCCAGCCGTATCTGGGCCACAATGTCCTCACCGGGATTCAGTTCCTCTCTGTCCAGCAGCACCAGATAGCCGAAGACCTCACTGGTCCCCGTGTGGAAACGCACCTTGGTCCGGTTTTTCGCCGGCTTCCGATTGCTGTCTAGGAAATGCAGGCTCACGTCCACCATGTAACTCGGCCGCAGGGCGCCCGGTGTGGAAAGCACCTCGCCGCGGTTCACCGAGGCCTTTTCCAGCCCCTGGAAATTGATGGCCGTGCGCATGCCCGGGCCGGCTTGCTCCACGCTCTCGTTGTGCACCTGTATGCCCCTCACCTTGGAGGTGGTCATGGAAGGAAAAATGGTGACGGTGTCTCCCACCTTTATGCTGCCGGAAACCAGCGAGCCGGTGATCACCGTTCCAAAACCCTTCATGGTGAAAACCCGGTCGACGGGCAGTCTGAACAGGTTGGTCAACGGTCTGTCCGGGACCTTGGCACTCAGTTCCTCCAGGGCGGCAATGAATTCCCGAACCCCCTCGCCCGTTGCGGAGGACAGCGGAACGATGGCGCAGTCTTCCAGAAAGGTCCCCCTGGCGAAATCCCGGATATCCTCGGTGACCAGTTCCATCCACTCCTCGTCCACGAGATCTGTCTTGGTCAGAGCGATCAGGCCGTGTTCGATGCCCAGAAGGGTGCAGATCTCCATGTGCTCGCGGGTCTGCGGCATGACCCCCTCGTCGGCGGCGATGACCATGGCTACCATGTCGATGCCCGTGGCGCCGGCAACCATGTTTTTCACGAACTTTTCATGACCCGGCACATCGACAATGCCCAGGTGCCACCCGCCGGGCAGGTCGATCGAGGCAAACCCCAGTTCGATGGTGATGCCCCGCGCCTGTTCCTCTTTCAGCCGGTCGGTATTGACGCCGGTGACGGCTTTGATGAGGCTGGTTTTACCGTGGTCGATGTGTCCGGCGGTTCCGAGTATAATCTGTTTCATTTATTGTGCTTCCGGTTTCGAAAGAATTCCGTCACATAGGACATGCCAATCAGGAAAACCGCCAGACCGGCCACCCACGCCGGGTTGACACTTCCGTAGAAAAACCGGGTGAGCATGACGGCAAAAAACACCCCCAAAATTACCCGCATGACCATTATGTTGAAATTCTTCAATCGCTTCACCCAGCATTGGGAACGCTTGCCGGACCGGTGTTTTACCGTATGCCCTTTATATTTTTATGAATAAATCCAGGGCAGTGCCATGATCTCAGCATCCATTCGCATGCAATAGTGCCCATCGTTGTCAATCAGGAAATTGTATAGCAGAAGCCCTGGCCGGTCAATAAATTTAAAAATGCAGATTGTATTATTTTGCTTGAAATGTTCATTTCATTCTGTTAATTTTTGTGTTTCTGAATGCAATCGTATTATGGTGGGTGTAGCTCAGTTGGTAGAGCACTTGGTTGTGGCCCAAGTGGCCGTGGGTTCAAGTCCCATCACTCACCCCATATAAAAGAAACCGCCGGCAACCTTACCGGGTGCCGGCGGTTTCTTTTGCGGTTTCTGGCTAGCGGCAGCGCACGGCTCGACATCTATTGTAAAAGCAGTGCTTCCATCTTGCACCTAAATTGAGTTTAGGTTGCAATATTCCACCCATTCCTGTATCAGAAAGGCTTCAGGTTGAACCGGGATAGCGAGGACATTCCATGCCGCTTGACGCGGGGAATCTTCGATCATTTCCCATCCGGTTCGGCTGTTACCTATACAGAACCCGATATCGTGCGCCCGTAGCTCAGCTGGATAGAGCGCCGGACTTCGAATCCGTAGGCCGCCCGTTCGAATCGGGCCGGGCGTACCAATTATTTCAAGGGGTTACAGCTTCAGCTGTTTCCCCTTTTTTTGTTTCGTAACCATTTCGTAACCACGCAACCGCCTTTAGAGGCCTACATATACAAATTTTAAACGATGTGTTTCTTAGTGATACGGCTACATACAATCCATCTCCCGGCACTATCCCCAGTCGTCTGTGATGGTTTGCCAGGCAGCTACTGACCCATAAATTTGCCCCGCAGTTTAGAAATATGCCCGTATTTTCTGATGGAAGCAAGGCAGAAGGCTGAGGCCGATAAAATACTCGGTGTTGATAGGCAGGCGTTGGTTATGGTATCAGTATGGTGCGATTTCCAATATTGGTGTTGATAACATCCACCGAAAAATTTTATTTCCGTGTGCGAAAAGGCACGATGATCTCCATGCAGTGCGCTCTATGTGTTTGGAAGCTCGCAGGATCTCGGTCTTCAAAAAGCACGAAGTTCCATCAATTTACGCAATCACATGCGCCTCTGGCTCACTCCCTACAGGTACAAGAAACATCCGATATGGCTTGGACAGATCAGCCGTGTCATAGGTGTCAATTATTCGAGACGGACCTTAATAACCCATGCCATTGATCCGGATGTCGATGAAACGCGCAATGGGCTCGTTGGAGATCTCGCCTGCTCCCAGGCACTCGGTGCGGTTGGTTTTGTCAAAGGATCACAACGCTCCTCTCTCGATGAAACCCATTTCAATCAAACCCCTGATCCATTAAAGGAGTGTCCCTATGACCTGTATTGTTCAGAAATATGGTGGCAGCAGTGTAGCGGATTTGGGGCGGCTGCATAAAATCGCCCACGTAATTGCCGATCTCAAAGGCAGGAATATTGATATCGCCGTTGTGGTTTCGGCAATGGGAAAAACAACGGATGAACTGGTGGCTATGAGTCGCGAAGTGTCTGCCAACCCCCCCCGACGGGAAATGGACATGCTGCTTTCCACCGGTGAGCGTATTACCATGGCGATGCTCTGCATGGCGTTGCATGAGCAAGGGCTCGATGCCGTATCGTTGACCGGCTCCCAGGCTGGCATCATCACCAATGACCGCCACAATGATGCCCAGGTCATCGAGGTCAGACCATATCGGGTGCAGGATGAAATGGCTAAAGGTAAAGTTGTCATCATCGGCGGTTTCCAGGGCGTCAGCTATAAGCGGGACATTACGACGCTTGGCCGCGGCGGATCTGATACAACGGCCGTGGCGCTGGCGGCGGCCTTGAATGCCGAGCGGTGTGAGATTTATTCGGATGTGGACGGGGTCTATTCCGCCGACCCCTCCGTGACGTCCGATGCCCGGCACTTGCCTGAGGTTTCCTTTCCGGTCATGCAGGAGATGAGCACGGCTGGGGCCAAGGTGCTGCATGCGTCGGCAGTGCAGTTCGCCAAGGAAAAAAACATCGCTATATACGCTCGAGCTGCATTTTCGGAGGGCCGTGAAACCATTATACGACGTCTTTCCCCAGGCTCTGTCGTGGGTGTACAGGCGGTGGTTAGCGAAGAACAGGTCCAACGAGTCCACCTCCACGGGGCCGGCACGCACGCCCGCTTCAAAACGGCCTTGGATTACCTTGAAAGCGAACAGATCCCCATCAAAGAAGTCAATCTTGCCAACATGTCCCCTAACACAGAGCGATCATCCGCTTCTTTCGTCGTTTCCACAAATAACATCTATGGATGGGAGCACGTCAAATCCGTATTACGGAAAAAACTGGAAAAAAAGGTCGATTTCGACACCGACTTGGCGGCCCTGTCGCTGATCGGCGAAGGGTTGAACCGCAACAACCTGACACTGTTGCAAACGATCGACTTGCTGGCCAACAATGATATACCCGTGCTTGGCGTTACGACAACCTCGTTCCGTATTTCCTTGCTGGTACCGAGAAGCCAGATTGAAAAAAGTGTAGTAATTTGTCACACCCGCTGGGTGGCCAACAATGGCGAATAGACAAACGGAGGCAAGAAACCTCACCATGTGCATCTGGCCCCAAATAATTCCGTTTGACAGACAAAACATATGTGATAATTATATGACCATAATTCAGGTCAACTAAAATAGAGGTCATATCATGGAGACGCTATCGCTGTCAGAGGCAAAAATGAAACTCAGTGAGCTGATCGACCGGGTTCAGTCCACCGATGCGGAGGTTGTCATCACCAAGAACGGAAGGCCGGCTGCGGTGCTGGTGAGTCCGGACGAATTCGACGGCTGGAAAGAAACCCTTTCGATTCAATCGGATCCTGATTTGATGATCGAGATCAAAAAAGGCCTTTCCGCGCTGAAGAAAAATGCCGAGGTATATACTCTGGAAGAACTTTTTGAATAGACGATGCCATCCAAGGAACGAATTCAAATAAAGTTCAGGGCTCCAGAAGAGATCGTTACGCTGATTCGAGGCTGTCACCCTCAGTTGAAAAGAAAAATCCGGGCTGGTTTGCGACATATTATGGATGAGCCGGAATCCGGTAAATGGTTAAAAGATGAATTGGAGGGAATGCAAAGCTATCGTATCAGCAGATTTCGGATCATTTACCGCAGATCTTCTCCATGGATCATCGACATCGCTGCCATCGGCCCCAGGAGAACCATTTACGAAGAAACCTACCGAATCATAAAAAAAGAATCAGATCATCCACCGCGATGACGTGTGCCCAAATTGTGCCCCTCAAGGTTAAATTTTCTCAACTGTTTCCAAACGAAAGCAAAAATAGCCTTTCGATACTATTTGCCTTTTTGCAATCATCCGGTTTAAAAACCTTTTGGTTTCGGTTGAAATCGTAATCTTTCCGAAATGCAGTTGATTTTTCATATTAATCATTCTTAATATTTGAACCGCTCAACATAGGTGATACAAAGGAGTAAAGTTTGAAACGCAAGCTGATTCCAATCGTTTTTGTCGTCTTGCTTGTCGGTGCGGGCATCCTGGTCTACTGGGGGCAATACCAAGAGCACACCGCCGAACGCTATTACTCGGGCGTCATCGAGGCGTCCCAGGCCGACATCGCCTTTCAGGTCGGCGGCCGGGTGCAGGAAATTCCGGTGGACGAGGGCCGGCTGGTCAAGAAGGGAGATGTGCTGGCCGTTCTTTTCTCCTACGAGTTTGTGGCTGCCAGGAATCAGGTCCGATCCAAGCTGGCGCAACAGCAAAAAAACCTCGCACAAGTGGAAACCGCTTTGGAGGTAAGCCGAAAGGTTCTGCCGGCGGAAGTCGAGCGGGCCGAGGCCGGCGAAAAGGCCCTGGCCGCCCAGCTGAACCAGGCAAAAAGCGGCTATCGACCCCAGGAGCTTAAAAGCGCCCAGCTGGCTGTCGACGAGGCCCGGGCCGCTTTAGAGGACGCCCGGCGCAACAAAACGCGTTACGATCAGCTTTACAGCAGAAATGTGGTCGCCGAGAGAGACCAGAACACCGCTCAGCTTCGATACGACACCGCGCTGAAGGAGTACGGGCAAGCCCGGCAACAGCTGGCCATGTTGAAGGAAGGCTATCGTCGCGAAGATGTGGAAACCGCCGCAGCCCGTCTCAAAGAGGCTCAAGCCGCCGTCAGGCTGGCCCGCAGCAACCTGAAGAAAATCGAGGTGGCGGAATGGGAGGTGGAGGCCGCCCGAGCCGCGGTCGAAGCTGCGGAGGCGGCGCTGGACATGGCTGAAATCCAACTGGGCTACACCGAACTGCGGGCCCCCTTCGACGGGGTGATCGTCAGCCGCAACATCGAACCCGGCGAGGTGGTCTCAGCCGGCCAGGAGGTCATTTCCATCTCCGATCTGTCCGAAGTCGATTTGAAAGTGTTTGTTCCGGAAAACGAAATCGGCAAGGTCAAACCCGGCCAGGACGTCTCCGTCAACATCGACACCTTCCCGGACAAGACCTACCATGGATGGGTTGCGTTCATTTCGCCTGAGGGCGAATTCACCCCCAAATTCATTCAAACGCACGAAGAGCGCGTCAAGCTGGTCTTTCTGGTCAAAATTACCCTGCCCAATCCACAACTGGAACTCAAAACAGGAATGCCTGCCGATGCCTGGTTTCGCTGACAAGCAACACAGCGCGCCTGCATCGGATATTGGTGAACCGCCGATCATCCAGGTCAGCAAGGTAACCAAGCAATTTGGCAGCCTGGTTGCGGTTTCCGAGACCTCTTTCGATATCCGGCGGGGCGGGATCGTCGGGCTGGTCGGTTCCGACGGCGCCGGTAAAACCACTTTGTTGCGCATGATTGCCACCATGACGGCACCCAGCAGCGGCGAGATCCTGATTGACGGCTTCGATGTTGTCCGGCAGAGAAATGCCGTCAAAAAACGGATCGGATACATGCCCCAGCGCTTCGGACTCTACCAGGATCTCACGGTAGCCGAGAATCTCAATTTCTTTATGGATATATTCGGTATCCACGGCCGTGAAAGGGTAAAGCGGCGGGAACGCTATCTCGGGTTTTCAAATCTCCTGCCGTTTTTGAACCGCAGGGCCGGGGACCTGTCCGGCGGAATGAAGCAAAAGCTCGGACTGGCATGTGTCCTGATTCATCAGCCCGGGATTCTCATTCTGGATGAGCCTACCAATGGTGTCGACCCGCTGTCACGCCAGGAATTCTGGGAAATTCTGTCCGAAATGCGCGGTCAAAACATGACCATTCTAGTCGCAACCGCCTACCTGGATGAAGGCGAAAAATGCGACCGGCTGCTGTTGCTGCATGCCTCCCGTTTGCTGGAGGAAGCGACGCCAGCCGAACTGAAGTCGGGGTTCGGCGACATGGAAGAGGCCATTATTCATCGAATACTGCAGGCTGACGCATCCCTCAGGGAGGATAATTTTGTTGTCTGAAGCGGTACGTGTGCAAAACCTGGAAAAGCGGTTCGACAATTTCGTGGCAGTCGATCACATTTCGTTTCAGGTGGCCAACGGTGAAATCTTCGGGTTGCTGGGCCCCAATGGCGCCGGTAAATCGACCACCATTCGAATGCTGTGCGGAATTATCACCCCGACAGGCGGAACCGGCCATGTGGGCGGGCTGGACATCCTCACCCAGGCCGAGGAGATCAAACAGAGCATCGGTTACATGTCCCAGAAATTTTCGCTATATCAGGACCTGACCCCCTTGGAAAATATCCGCTTCTATCTGGGAATCTACAATGTGCCGGTGCGAATGTGGCGGGAACGCATGGAATGGGTGCTGCAAACGACGCGTCTGCAAGCGGTCAAAAACCGGCTGACCCGGGACCTGCCGCCGGGATGGCGCCAGCGCCTGGCCCTGGGCTGTGCCCTGCTGCATCGTCCGAAAATTATTTTTCTGGACGAGCCTACCTCCGGCGTGGATCCCATTACGCGCAGGCATTTCTGGAGCTTCATTCAGGAATTGACCGCGCAGCAGGTAACGGTGTTCGTGACTACCCACTACATGGATGAAGCCCGCCACTGCAACCGGGTCGTCATCATCAACGCAGGCCGAATCGTGGCCTCCGGTTCGCCGGACGCTATCGTGCAAGAGCTGTTTCCCGACCGCACCGGGGCCGATCTAAGCGACGCCTTCGTCAAACTGGTCGGCCGGGGGACCCCATGAACCTTCGCAGCATCCGGGCGGTGGCCAGAAAAGAGTATTATCACCTGGTCCGAGACTTTCGCAGTCTCTATCTGGCGCTGGTTATCCCCCTCCTTTTGGTTCTGCTGTTCGGTTATGCCCTCAGTCTGGATGTGGAACATATTCCCATGCTTGTGGTGGACCACGACCATACCGTCCAAAGCAGGGAATTTATCCGCAAACTGGACGCTACCATCTATTTCGATGTCGCGGCCAACCTGCCGAACGTTGAAGCGCTGATCGACCATCTCGACCGCAATCTGGGCCTGGTGGGCGTCGTAATCCCCCCGGGCTGGAGTGCCGATCTCAAAGCCGATCGCGAAAGTCCGCTGCAGATCGTCATCGACGGCAGCGACCCCAATTACGCCGGCAACACCCGGGCTTTCATCACGGCTTACACGGCGGCTGCCAACCAGGAACAGTTGCTGGCCTTTTTAAACCGCCATGGCCGGACCCGCATCCACGTGCCCGTGGAAGGCCGCATCAGGGTCTGGTTTAACGAAGACCTGGAAAGCCGTAATTTCATCATCCCCGGCATCATCGCGGTCATCATCATGATCGTGGCGGCCCTGCTGACGTCCCTGGTTATTGCCAGGGAATATGAAAACGGCACCATGGAGACCATCCGATCGCTGCCGTTGGGGGCGGTCGATTTTTTGGTGGGCAAATCGATCCCCTACTTTTTTATCGCTCTGACCGATGTGCTGGTGGCGATTCTGATGGGGCAGTTGCTGTTCGGTGTGGTGATGAAGTCCAACTTCTGGTTGATGATACTGGCTTCAACCGTTTACATCGGCGTGGCCTTGGGTATCGGCCTGCTGATATCCACGGGTGTAAAATCCCAGCTGGTGGCCAATCAAATGGCGATCATGCTGACCTATCTGCCCTCGCTGCTGCTTTCCGACTTTGTCTTTCCCCAGGAAAATATGCCGGTTGTTTTGAAACTCATTTCACACATTGTGCCGGCCACCTATTTTATCGACATCCTCAACGGCCTTTACCTTCGCAATCTGGGTCTTACTCAACTCTGGCCGAACTACCTCGTGCTGACCGCCATGTTCGCCCTGATGCTGCTGCTCAATGTCGCCATGTTGAAAAAGGAGGGACTTTAGAATGAACTGGATCAGGGTTCGTGAAATGGTTCGCAAGGAATTTATTCAACTCTTGCGGGACCCCAAAAACCGGCCGCTGCTGATTCTGGCACCCCTCATTCAACTCATCGTATTCGGTTACGTGGTCACCACCGATGTGCGCGACATTCGCGTGGGGCTGCTGGACCAATCGCACACTTCGGAGAGTCGACGCCTGATCGAGGCCATTGACGGCAACCGCACCTTTCGCATCACCCACTTCGTCGAGCACCCGGGGCAACTGGAGCGGCTCCTCATCGATCGAAAGGTGAATATGGCCCTGCGGATCCCGCCGGACTTCAGCAGCCGCATCCGCAAAAAGAAAACCGCCCCCCTTCAAATTCTCGTGGACGGCAGTATGAGCAATATGGCGGCGGTAAGGATATCCTACATAAGCGCCGTGATCGAGCGCTTCAATACGCAGATGATGCACGAGCTCTATCCCCTGCGTCTGGACTACGGTGAAATAGACGCCCGTATCCGCACCTGGTACAATCCCAACCTGGACAGCCGCTATTTTTATGTTCCCGGAATCGTGGCGTTTCTGGTTATGCTGCTTTCGCTGTTGCTGACCTCGATGGCCATCGTGCGCGAAAAGGAGGTCGGCACCATGGAGCAATTGATTGTCACACCGCTGAAGTCCTACGAACTGATTCTGGGCAAGACAATTCCCTTCATCATCGTGGCCCAGGCCCAGATGATCATGGTGATCGCATTTGCCGTATTGTGGTTTCGAATCCCTCTGGTCGGCAGCATCCCTCTGCTGTTGGGGGCCACCGCCCTGTTTCTACTCAGCACGCTGGGGATCGGACTGTTTATTTCTTCCGTCTCCAAAACCCAGCAGCAGGCCATGATGACCAACTTTTTTTTCATCCTGCCTTTTTTTATGCTGAGCGGTTTCGTGTTTCCCATTGCCAACATGCCGCGGGTGGTCCAATGGCTGACCTTTCTGAATCCCCTCAAGCATTTTTTAATTATCATTCGGGGTATATTCCTGAAAGGAACCGGGTTTGCCGTGCTTTGGCCCCAGTTTCTCAGCCTGGCCGTGCTGGGCGTCGCTGTCTTTATCGGGGCCCTCAGCCGTTTTCAAAAACGGATCGAATAGGGCAAGGGCTATTGAAGCGCCCGCTGCGCTCGAGACACGGAAATCGCAGAGAATAATTTAATCCTGCGGGGCTTGCGAGGGGTCGGAAGCTTAAAGCAAGCGCAATTGAACCACAAAGACACAAAGGACACAAAGAAACATATAAATTTTTTCTGCGGGGAATGCCAAAGGCTAATTTACAACCACTTGACCCCTTGAACCCTCGGATCCTTGGCCCCTGGAACTCTATTTAAACGGTGGGGTGTAGTTTAACAGCTTGTTTACCCTTGGGCGTTTCCTTGAGTTCAAACGATACGGCATCACCCTTTTGCAACCCGAAATAACCGTATTGGCTGATACCGGATTTATGAAAAAAAACAACGCCATGTTGTTCGGTATCGATAAACCCATAGCCTTTTTTTTCACTATAAGATTTTATATACCCGTCCATATAATTCCCTTTGTTTTCGACTTAACGGCCAAATAAAAAAGGCATCCCCTCTGTTTTTGAAGGGATGCCCAATGATTCACCTCAACGTTGCAAAAGCCTGAGGGCTTCAGAGTCAAGGCGCCTGAGGGTTAAACCACGGTTACGTTGGCAGCGGCAGGGCCCTTGGGACCTTGCTCAACGTCAAAGGTAACGCGATCACCCTCATCAAGCGTTTTGAAACCGACAGCATTGATGCCCGAATGATGAACAAATACATCCGGACCGTCTTCCTGTTCGATGAATCCAAAGCCTTTGCTGGCATTAAACCACTTAACAATTCCGTTAGACATGTTAGCATCCTCCTTTCAAATTATTTTCAAAATCTTAAACTGGAGGATGTATCATCTTAGTATGGACTGTCCTGCAGAAAAAAATCGCCTCACACATCGATGTGTGGCCGAGTTGAATGACAATATAGTAACACACACTTTGGCAAATGCAAATTAAATGTTTGAATATTTTGAAAATATCTTTTTTATATGACTAAAAGTCCATTAAATCGAATGGTTATGCAGATACATATCGAATCGACGGGTTGGCCCATTACAGCGCAAAGGTATGTTGGCAACCTGACATTGATGCGTGGCAGCGTTATTTGAAACGCTCAAATTACCCCAGCAGCGTAAACGCCTGAGGGGTTCAGGTATCACTCCGATATATAAGGCAGCGGCCAGATTTTGAAGTAGTCCCGGATCCTGATCCACACCCCCACCAGGCCCTCCGGCTCCAGGATGATAAACAGGATGATGAGGCCGCCGAAGACGAATTCCTTCATTGGCCCCAAATATATGGTGAAATTGGGGTCGTAGACGCGGGCGATGTAGCTGACGAGAAGATCCAGCAGGACAGGCACCAGCGTGATAAAAATCACGCCGAATATCGTGCCGACGAGCCTTCCCAGTCCGCCCACCAACACCATGGCCAGAAAGATGATCGAGTGGGTAAAAAGGTAGTCGCCCGGGATGGCGGTCCGCAACAGCCCGGCAAAAAGGGCACCGGCGATACCGGCGTAAAAAGCGCTGATGGCGAACGACAAGAGTTTGTAGGGGAATATGGGGATGCCGATGATTTCGGCGGAAACATCATTGTCCCGAATGGCCACTAGGGCACGGCCGATTTTGGATCGCATCATATTTTTCGCTCCCCACATGAGAAAAGCCGCCAGCACAAAAAGCAAGACGAAGTAAGACTGATTTTTACTCAGAGAAAGGCCGAACACATGGGGTACGGGAAGCTCGATCCCGCGAATGCCGCGGGTTACGCTGTCCCAGTGGATAATCGTGTATTCGATGGCGAACTGAAAAGCCAGCGTCGCGACCATGAGATAAAAGCCCTTGATGCGCAACGAAGGGACGCCCACGACCAGGCCCAGGACGGCGGCCCCCAGACCGGCAAGCAGAATGGAAAGGATGAACGGACAGTTCCAGTTGGTAATCAAAAGGGCCGATATATAGGCGCCCACGCCCATGAAGGCGGCATGCCCGAGGGAAAGCAGGCCCGTAAATCCGACCAGGAGCTGCAACCCCAGGGCGGCGATGAGGTTGATCAGTATCAGGTTCATGATGAAGTAGTGGTACTCATTCGCTCCCACCCCGAAAAGGGACCCGATCAGCATGGCGGCGACCAGGACGATTAAGACTGCAAACCAGATCCTCATGAACCGGGTACGGAAAATCCTTTCGTCCTCCCGATAACTGAACACCGCCGTCGAAGCGAAATAGTTATTGTAGATCTTTGAAAATGAGGTCACGAAAGGATCTCCTCTAAGGCTACCGTTCCTTTTAGTGTCGATTTGCGACCGTCTTCGTAGTGTATCTCGAGGTCCAGCGCATGAACCTTTTTTAACTGGTACAGGTCTTCGATGAGTGCCTTGTACCGCTCGGAAACGAATTTTCGCCTCACTTTCCTTGTCCGGGTCAGCTCCCCGTCATCGGGGTGCAGCTGTTTGAGAAGGATGGCAAACCGCTTGATGCGGATGTTCTTGGGGAAGCGCTCATTGATCCGGCTTATCTCTTCCCTAACAAGTTGGTACACCTCGCTTCGCTGGGACAGATCCTGAAAGGTGGTGTAGGAAATACCCCGCTTTTTGGCCCAGTTGCCGACGTTTTCCAGGTCGATGCTGACGATGGCGGTAACATAGGGCCGCTCGCCGCCGCAAACCATGGCTTCATTGATGTAGGCGCTGAATTTCAGGCGGGTCTCGATATCCTGGGGGGCAAAGCGCGTGCCGTCGTCTATGGTCATGATGTCCTTGGCCCGATCGAACACGTACAGATGCCCGTCTTCGCCGAAATAGCCGGCGTCACCAGTTCGAAGGAAACCGTCCTCGGTGTAGCATTCACGGGTGGCATCCTCGTTTTTATAATACCCAAGGTGCGTGTTTCTGCCGCAGACCAGAATTTCGCCATCATCCGAGAGCTTGACCTCGACATCGGGCACGGGAACGCCCACGGTTTCCGGCCTGACATCGTCCTCCCGATGGGTGGTGGCGATACCGCCGCACTCCGACTGTCCGAAGACCTGTCGGAGATCGAGTCCCAGTGCCTTGAAATATTTAAACACTTCCGGCGAAATGGCCCCGCCGCCGGTTATGGCCACCTTGACACGGCCCAGGCCCACTTTGTTCTTGAGGGGGCGCAGCACGAAGAAGTTGAGAAAGGGCTGCAGCATGCGACTGCCGAGACCTGGATCTTCACCGGTCAAGTCGGCTTCGCTGCACTTCATGGCGGTTTTGATAGCCAGGTTGTAGAAATAGCGCTTGGCAAAATCGGCATTGTCCATGGCGGCCTGGATGGTGGAAATCAGGAACTCCCAAACCACCGGCGTTCCTCCAAAATAGTACGGCTGCAGTTCCAGAAGGTCTTTGCGAAGCGTTTCGGTTTCTTCGGGAAAGTTGTAGTGGGCGCAAATTTTCAGAAAGCGGGTCACGTTGAACATCTGTTCCCCTATCCAGGAAAGGGGGGCGGCCGAAAGGATTTCATCCCCTTTTTCCATTTTCACAACCTGTCCGAAACTGTCGCAGGCAAAAATGAGGTTGTCATGGCTGAGGATCGAAAGCTTGGGCAAGGCGGTCGTTCCGGACGTGGTCAGCATCATCGCCGGTTCGGACGGATCGATCTCTTTGGCTCTGTTCATCAGAAAGTCCACCTTGCGGGTTTCCTCATCGACCCCCATGGCGACCACATCTTCAAAGCGGCGCATGAAAGGGTATTCGCCATAATAGTGATTCATGCCCCTCGAATCCCACACGATGACCGTTTTGACCTTGGAATCGATCCGTTTCCAGATCGACAGGATTTTGTCGGCCTGTTCCTGATCCCGCACCACCAGAAAAACGGCATCGGAGTAACCGATCAGGTACTCCAGTTCTTCCGTAAGGCTGTCCGGGTAGGCGCCGGTGGGAACGCCGCCGGCAGCCATACAGGCAAATTCGGCGATGATCCATTCCGGTTTGTTGTCGCCGATGATCATCAAATGGTTGCCGTTCTCGAATCCCAACGCCCGCAACCCCAGAGCGAAGCGCTGGATGTTGTCATGCAGTGCCTGCCAGGTCATCGGACGCCAAATGCCGAAGCGTTTTTCCCGCATGGCAACGTCCCGCGGCCTTTCGATGGCATTGTTGACGATCAGACCGATTAAATTGTCTTCGAGCATGTCCTTGCCTTCATCACTACACCCATAAATCTTTTTGTTTCTGCCTTCCCAGGTAGGCTTCGATCACCTGAGGGTTTTTCTGCACTTCCTCGGGGCCGCCCTCGGCAATCTTGGTTCCGAAGCTCAACACGCAGACCCGGTTGGAAAGATCCATTACCGGTGCCAGGTCGTGTTCGATCCAGATAATGGTTACCTTAAGATCGCGATGGACATCGAGGATATAGCTGGCGATATCCTCTTTTTCCTCGACCGCCATGCCCGACATGATCTCATCCAGCAGCAGCAGTTTGGGCCGCATGGCCAGCGCCCGTGCCATGTCGACCCGCTTGCGAACACCAAAGGGAAGAATGCCCACCGGTGAATAACGGAAGCTGGAAAGCCCCATGAAATCGATGATTTCCTCTTCGATTTCGCTGCGGTGTTTGATTTCGTCCCGGACGATATGGGGCAAACGCAGAAAACTGCCCAGGAGGGAATACTTCATCAAAAAGTGACGGCCGAGCTTGATGTTGTCCAGCACCGTCATCCCATGAAAAAGCTCCACCTTTTGAAATGTCCTGGCGACACCGAACGTGGCGACGGCATGGGGCTTCAATCCATTCAAACGCCGCCCCTCGAAGGAGATGGAACCGCCGTTGGGTTGATAGTGCATGTTGATGCAGTTGAGCAGACTGGTCTTGCCGGCGCCGTTGGGGCCGATGATGGAAAATATGTCCCCCTGGTTCACGGCAATATCGACACCGTTCAACACCTGGACCCCCCCGAAGGCCAGCTTCAGGTTCTCGATTTGCAGGAGTGGCTTGTTGTTGTCGCTGGTTACAGCCATCGTTTGCGCCTCTTGTAGCGTTTGGCATCTTTATAACTTTTCCGTTCCCTTTCGCCGGATCCCAGATAAAATTCTTTGACATCTTCGTTGGCGATAAGTTCCCTTGCCGTGCCATCGAGAACGATGCGGCCGGTTTCCACAACATATCCCCGCGTTCCAATGTTGAGGGCCTGGTGCGCGTTCTGCTCCACAAGCACGATGGTGATGCCGGCCTTGTTCAACCTGCCGATGATTTCAAAAAGCTCTTCGGTGATAAGGGGGGCCAGCCCCAGTGAAGGTTCGTCCAGAAGCAATATTTTGGGATTGGTCATCAATGCCATGCCGATGGCCAACATCTGCTGCTCGCCGCCGGAGGCATAGCCCGCTTTTTTTTGCCGCAGCCGCTTCAGCATTGGGAAATACTCGTACACGCGGTCAATGTCGGCTCTTACCTGCTTGTCCCAGCGCGAAAAGGCGGCGGCCCGAAGATTTTCCTCGATGGTGAGGTACCAGAAAACAGGCCGGTCCTCCATGACATAGGTGACGCCGTAGCGTTTCATGATGTCGGTGGAATCCAGTCCTGTAATCGAGGCCCCCTCCATTTTTATGTCTCCGTCGATAATATTGCCGTCGTAGAAGTCGATCATCCCGGATACCGCGCGCAACAGGGTGGTCTTTCCGGCGCCATTGGCGCCGATGACGACTAGCACCTCCCCCTTCCTGACCTCCAGGGAAACGCCGTTCAACACGGAAATCACGTCGTGGTAGACAACGCGCAGATTTTCAATGGCAAGCATACCTAAACCCTCTCAATACGCACCGTTCCGAAAAGGCCGTACGGCCTGATCAGCAGCACCACCAGAAGCAGCAGATAGGGGGCCACCTCCTTAAAGCCTTCGAGGCCCAGTGGTTCGATATAGGTGCCGGCCACGGCCTCGCACACCCCCACGAGGATTCCACCCACCAACGCTCCGCCGACACTGTCCATTCCGCCGATGAGCACCACCGGCAGGGCCCTCAAGCCCACAAACCCCATGCCCACCGAAAGCGCACCGAAGTTGGAGATCATGATTCCGGCGATACTGATGCTCAGCGCACTGATCGCCCAGACCATCAGGAGCACGAAGCGGGCATTGATCCCGAAGGCCATGGCCTTGGCCTGGTCCTCGGAGGTGGCGCGAATGGCCAAGCCCCAGCGGGTGCGGAAGAGAAAAAAGACAATCAGGCCGAAGGTCAACAGGGAGAGGATGCCGGCCCAGATGGGGTCCGACAAAAAAAAGAATTCGTCGAACTCGAAGGTAATGTCCGGCAGGTCGAGAAAAAAGGAATAGGAATGCGACCCCCAGATCAGTTGTGCGCAGGCCCTTAAAAAAAAGGCCAGACCGAGGGTCACGATGGTCATCGAAATGGGCGACCTCCCCAGCAAGGGTTTGATGGTGACCCTTTCCACGATGGCGCCGACAACGCCCGCACAAAGCAGCCCCAGGGGAAGGGCGACCATGAAGCGCAGGAGGGGGCTGCTGATGAAGGAGGGGAGCTTCAGTCCGGAATAAAAGAAAAAGAAGGTCAATATACCGGCCGCGAGCCCCGAAGGGATGGCCAGGCTCGGGCGAAGGTTGTTGTCCCTGATCAGGACATACGCAAAAAAGACAAACATCAGCAGGCCCAGAGGCAACGCCCGGTGCCAGGGGACGGTTTCGTTGAAAAAAAGGATGTAGAAGAGAAAGGAACCGATTACGAGGAACTCGCCGATGGCAAAGTTGAACGCTTCCGACGCCTTGAAAATGATGACGATGCACAGTCCCAACAAGGCATACACTAGCCCCACAAGCACACCGGAACCCAGGGTCTGAAGAAGATCGATCATGAGCGCCTCGCTATGGCCGGTACAGATGATGCGGCCGGCAAAAAAGCCTTTGCCGGCAGGGAAAACGCCTCTGCTTTCCCCATCGACAAAGACGCATCTGCCGGCCGCAGGTACGGTCCCGACGGTGTCACGGCGGTTGAACCGGGATGCGCTGTTTGTGTCAGAGATTCAGTGCCATCGGCGCCGTGCTGCATAAACGCCGCAATAAAATCGTTACAGGATCTCATTACCTGAATCTTGTGCGCGCCGGGCACTACCATTCGATCTCGTCGGTGTTGATCCAGTCGCTGGCCGGGGTCAGTCCTCCGGTTGGCACCATCTTGCCCCCCATTTCAACCATTTTGACATGCGCTTTAAAGATTCGCAGCATGGGGATGGTGTGGGATTTGTATTCAAAAGTCCTGCCGTCGAACATGCCCTTGAAGTCCCACGTCAGGTTGTCGAGGGCTTTTTTGACACCCTCCCGGGTAAGGTCGTATTTGCTGTCCGCTTCCGTCAGCACCTTCTGAATCATCAAGGCATAGGTCAACCCCTCCTGATAAAGGAAGATGTCTTTGATGCCTCCGGCCTGGAGTCCCTTTTCATATTCCTCGGGCCGGTATTTTTTGGCGAAATCATGAATGAACTTTACAAAAGTGTTGTCCATCGGGGTTTGCGACCGCGGCACCGTGTCGTAAAAGGGCCGGGTGGCGACGCCCACGTAGCCGTCATAAGCCTCCTGGCAGACCAAAATGGGAAACCTTCCGGTTGTGTAATGAGTTCCCATTAGTTGGACGTCCTTGAGAACTTTTTTAGCGGTTTTAAAAAAAATGGCCGTATGCCCGGTGGCGCCGGAATACCCGTGATAGATCACGTACTGGGCCTTTTTCTTGCGAAGCTGCATGCATTCGTTGGTGGCGGCGGTGGCGGTATAAGGGTACTCGATCTCGGCGACCACCTCGAATCCGAGCTGCTTGGCATAGGCAATGCCCTCGGGCGTGCCGTCCCGTCCCCAGGCGGTGGGACTGTATACGAAACCGATCCTGGGCGGACCTTTCTTCTTGTGGTTTTCCTTGATCCACTTCACGAGTATTTTAACCTGGCTGCCGTAGGTCGCCCCCAGAGAGTAGTAGTAGGGATATTTGGAAGGGCCGCCCTCTTCGCCGAAGATCTCCGTGGAGTACGATCCGTCCAGCCATGGGATCTTTTCCTCCACATTCACCTTTTCAATGAGCGGTTTGAGGCCTCCGGTAATGTAGCCGGTCGCCATGATGAACTCGTCTTTGCTGTGCTCTGCGGCATACTTGTTGAAATTGGCCACTTCCACGGTTGGATTGTAACGGAAGTCTTCCAGGAACCAGGTGATCTTTTTTCCGTTGATCCCCCCGCCCTCGTTGTTGACCCAGTTCATGCCGTCTATGTAGCCCCAGCCGAACTCGGGCAGCGAGCCGACCGGCCCGCTCATGGGAAACTGAGAAAGAACTTTTATCTCCTTGGCGACACCGGAACACGGCCCGCCGACCAGAAACGCCAGAACCAAGCAGGTGATGAAAATCGTTCTCTTTTTCATGTCTCCTCCTCCATGTTGTCCGATGCGGCCATCACCCGCCGACAAAGAGAATACGCGCCTTTTTTTCGAGACCCTTCACGTCTTCGATGGCCTCATCGCCTGGAACGGTTGTCTGTAGTGCATGTAAACCTCAAGATTGCAACCTCGAGGTAAAGATCATTCGGCAAAAGTGAAGCCGATGACCGCCTATCTTAAGAAGACATATATAGCTGAGTTGAGCGATGTAGTGAGCAGAAATTGACCCCGGCGTTGCAAAAGCCTGAAGGGTTAAGTGGTGAGGGAGTAAGCATCATTTGGAAGTCAACTGGTCAGAAGAAGAAGGATCCCTCAACACAACGGATGGCAATAATCAAGAATAGGAAACGGGTCATTTCTTGTCAAGAAAAATGTGGGCGGGCCCGCGACCGGTTGGGGATGTTTCGACGGCGGAGCCACGGGGGGAGAGGGATGCTTCCCCTTTTGCATTCTCACGGGAAAGATGATATCTGTAGCCGCACCAAGAGGCATCGGCGATGCCGGTGTGGCATGCATTCGCCGGTGACCGGCATATCGCCAAAACATGACACGCCGCCGCAGGCAGCGGGGGATGCGCCCGCTGGTGGGTTTCAAAGCAGCCGGCAGGTTCGAGGAGGCCCATAGATTGAGCGACCCGCCCTCACGATTTTCAGCAAAAAAACGCCGGCCTTTCTTCTATGGCTGGATCGTCATCGCCGTGGGCTTCGTTACCCTGAGCATCGCCTTCGGCATCTGGTACTCCTATTCCGTCTTTTTCCTCTCCATCGTGAGCGAATTCGGCTGGGACCGGGCGGCGGCATCCAGCATCTTCTCCATATTTCTCGTCTGCCATGCCTTGATGGGGCTGTTAACCGGATTTCTGCAGGACCGCTACGGCCCCAGGCTGGTCATTCCCGTGGGCGCCTTTATTCTGGGAGGGGCTTTGATATTGACCAGCCGCGCCCACAACCTCTGGCAGTTTTACCTGACTTACGGCGTATTGGCCGGCGCCAGCGTCAGTCTGTTGGGGTTTACCTCCCACTCGGCCTTTCTGCCCAACTGGTTCGAGCGCAAAAGGGGGCTGGCGGTCGGCATCGCCACCGCCGGCATCGGCTTCGGCATGCTGGTGATCGTGCCCCTGGTCGAAAAGGCGATTGGGAGGTTCGGCTGGCGCAGCACCTACATCCTGCTAGCCGCCCTGGTAATTCTCGTTGCGGCGCCCCTGAACGCGCTGCTTTCACGGCGCAACCCGGCCGACCTCGATCTGAAGCCCGATGGCGATCCTGCGGGAAAACGGGTCGATCAGCCCCACCATTTCATGGTGATGAAAATCATCGATGCCGATTGGGCCAACCGGGAGTGGACATGGCTAAAGGCCCTGCAAACCAGGCGGTTCTGGTTCATGGTCTTAGCGTTTTTCTGCCTCTCCTATGCCTATCAGGGAACGCTGCTGCATTCGGTCTCCTCCATGGTGGACGCCGGGTTGACCAGGCAAAAAGCGGCCGCCTGTTTCGGGGTTCTGGGTATTTTGGGATCCATCGGAAAAATATTGTTCGGATCGCTGTCCGACCGCTTCGGCCGTGAGCGCGCCAACACGGTCGGCATCACCGCCGCCGCCGTCGGCATTGTTTGCCTGATCAATACCACCACCCCCGACAGCGTGCTGCCCCTGGTATTTGCGACGCTGTTCGGACTCGGTTACGGTGCGGCGGCTCCAATGATGCCTTCTGTGAGTGCGGACATCTTCCTGGGAAGATCGTTCGGACTGATCTTCGGTATGATCAGTATGGGCAGCGGTGCCGGCGGCGCCCTGGGATCCTTCCTGACCGGCGCCCTGCGGGATGCAAGCGGCGACTACACCCTGCCCCTGTCCCTGTGCACCCTGAGCCTGGCATGCTCCTGCCTGTTCGTGTGGCTGGCCGGGCCCCGCAAGGTCAGGCGGATGGTAAAAAACGACAAGCATTGAACACCTGTAACCATCGATAGGGGGAAAAATGACTATGCAGTTGCTACGTGTCGACATGCAGCGTGAACGTACCGCCACAACCAGGCTCTCTGAAAAATGGCTTGCCGTCGGCGGCAGCGGGTTGATTGCAAAAATCTTGAATGACGAGGTGCCTCCCCTGACGGACCCCATGGGACCCGGCAACAAATTGATCATCGCCTGCGGCCCGCTGGCCGGAACCCGGGCGCCGCAGCTGGGGCGCATTTCGGTCGGCGCCAAGAGCCCCCTGACCCTGGGAATCAAGGAGGCCAACGCCGGCGGGCCGGCGGGGCAGCACTTGGATCAGTTGGGCTACAGGGCCATCGTCGTTGAAAACGCCGCCGATGAGGGAAAAAGTTTTTATCTCAGGCTGACCAAAAAGGGAGCCGATCTTGTTCGCGACGACACGCTGAAGGGCCTGAAAAACTACGCACTGGTGCAGCGGCTGCACGCAATCTATGGGAAGCGGGTGTCCATTGTCTGCACGGGGCCCGCCGGGGAGAAAAAATACCGCGGCGCATCCGTATCCTTCACCGATGTTCTGGGCGATCCTTCCCGCAATGCCGCCAGGGGCGGGCTGGGTGCTGTCATGGGGGCCAAGGGGCTCAAGGCGATCGTGCTGGACGCGTCCGCAACGCCTCCGCCCGCCATGGCCGACCCCGTCCGGTTCAGGGACACGGTGAAATCCTGGATCGACACCATGGCGCACGACATCAGCTGCGCCCTCTATTCGAAATACGGCACCCCCTTTGCGGTGGCCAATTCCGCCAATCAGGGCACCCTGCCCACCAACAATTACCGCTCGGGAACTCCCCGGGACTTTTATCGCCTCAGCGGCGAGGCCATTCAGGAAATTCTTTTCGAACGCGGGGGCCGAATGCACGGCTGCATGCCGGGCTGCGCGGTCAAATGCTCCATCATTTATCCGGACGCCGCGGGAAACCGGCTCGCCTCGGCCTATGAGTACGAAACCATTGCCCTTTTGGGGGCCAATCTGGGCATTTTGGACCTGGATGCCATCGGCAGGTTGAAATTCATCTGCGACGACCTGGGACTGGATGCCATCGAAACCGGCGCCAGCCTGGGAGTGGCCGCCGACGCCGGCCGGATGGAGCTGGGAGACGCGGAGGCCGCGGAAAAACTTCTGCTGGAGATAGAGCGGGGCACCGAGTTCGGTCAAGCGTTGGCCAACGGGGTTGTCGCCACGGCCGAGGCCCTGAATGTCAAACGCGTTCCCGCCTATAAGGGGCAGGCGCTGCCCGGTCACGATCCCAGGGCCGTGAAGGGCACCGGCGTGACCTACGTCACCAGTCCCATGGGCGCCGATCACACGGCCGGCCTCACCTATCGCATTCCCAAAAAGAAAGAAAACCAGGCCGCAAACTCGCTCCGCTCCCAGGTGGAGGCGGCGGTCTGCGACACCTTCGGATACTGTCTGAACGCGGTCCCCGGGGGGCAGGCTTCCCTGTACGACTTCCTGGCCACCTTGATGAACGCCCGCTTTGGCACGGAACTGACCCGGGATGATATCGTGGAATGCGGCAAGCAGACCTTGAAGGATCAGCTGCACTTCAATCAGCAGGCCGAATTCGCCCGCGCGGAAGATCTATCGACAACCTTTTTCAGGTCCGAAGCCCTCGCGCCGACAGAGCAGGTCTTCGACGTGCCGGATCAGGATCTCGATGGTTTCTGGGAGCGGCTGGACGGTTTCAAGGTCAGGGAAAAGCAGTGGGAAGTCCGTATACCGCCCATGCCTGAAACCATGATCGGCGCAGGCGTTGTTAAAAAAATGGGCAAAGCGGCCGCCGGGCTCAAGATGCAAAAGGCGCTGGTGGTTTCGGACCGGGTGATGCAGCGCACGGGACGTGTCGACGACGTGTGCGCCATCCTCGACAGGGCCGGCATCGCCGCCCACGCTTTTCTGGATATCGAGCCCGACCCCCCGGTGGAGCTGATCGAAACCGCCGGCGATGTGTACAGGGCCAAGGGGTGCGACGGCATCGTGGGACTGGGCGGGGGGAGCAGCCTGGATGCCGCCAAGGCCATCGCCCTGCGGGTTACCCATCCCGGGGCATTGACCGAATATGAAAGCATCGTGGGCGGAACGGCGAAAGTGAAGCCCATCCTACCCCCCGTTATCTGCATCCCCACGACCTCGGGAACCGGCAGCGAAATGAATCCCTATGCGGTCATTACCAACAAGCGGCGCAACGTCAAATTCATGCTCATGAGCAACCACCTGATCCCCAAACTGGCCGTCATCGATCCGCAGTACTGCATGAGCATGCCGCCAGGATTGACGCGGGAATCGGGCATAGACGCCCTGGCCCACTGCGTCGAGGGCTATGTCGCCCTGGCGGCGCCCTACCACCCCTACTTCGAATCGCTGGCCCTGTATGCCACCAAGATGATCGGCCGCAGCCTGGTTACGGCTTACAAACAGCCGCATAACCTGGACGCCCGCACCGACATGTGCATGGCGGCCGCCTATGGCGGGATCGCCTTCAGCAAGGGGCTCGGGCTGGGCCATGCCGTCACGCATGTTCTTGGGGCCCACTACCACCTGCCCCACGGAAGAGCCGCCACCATCGGTCTGCTTTGCTTCGTAAAAGCCAACAAAGATGTGTGTGCAAGGGAGTTCGGGGAGCTCGCCTTCATGCTGAACGGCGCCACGGACCTGGAAGAAGGGCTGTCGAAGCTCTACCGGAGCCTGGAGATCACGCCGACGCTGAAAGAGAGCCGCATACCCGAAAAGGACCTGGAAAAAATCGCCTTCTACACCTACAGAGACGCGGTCAATATTGCAACCAACCCTTCCCGGTTGAGCGAGAAGAAGATACGCTCGCTGCTGGAAGAGGTCTACGACTGACCCTCAGCCAAAAATCAGAGGTCGGAGGTCGGAGGTCAGGCGTCAGAGGTAATGGGTGATCGGTGAGTGGCTGGCGCATGGCAGGGTTGAAACCCTGCGCTACATATCCGTAAGCTTTATGCTATGTAGGCCAGGGCTTCAGCCCTGAAAATCGAATAGCCCTATGCCGAAAACCACTTAAAACTTAAAACTGTAAATTCGCAATCCACAATTCCCAATCCGTCAATCCAGATGATTCCTTTTTCATGGTGCATCGAGCGGTCGGAATTTGGGAAGGCTGACCGCATCCGTGACATCCTCCCAGGCGACCGTTACGGGCATGTCGCATGTAACCGCTTCGTGGGAGCAGCCGACGATATTGGTCAGCAAATGGGGCCCCTCCGTCAGGGCGACCACGGCAACGACGTAAGGCAGATCATCCTTGAACGCCTGTTGGAAAGCCTGGTGATAGACCGTATAGGTGTAGACCCTTCCCCTGCCGCTCGACTCTATCCAGACGGTCTGCCGGGAATGGCATTGCGGGCAGATAATGGCAGGAGGCCAGCGGACATGCCCGCATGCCTCGCATTGCTGGAAACGGAGCCTGTGTTCCCGGCATCCCTCCCAAAACGGTTTCCTGTCTCCATCCGGTTCCGGCAACGGTTTGTGGTAGCCCATATTCGGTTATGCCCTCCCTAGTATGCAGCAGGCATGGGACTGAAGAATGCCCCCATTGTCGCTGCAGAGAATTATTTGCGGCGCCTTCGTGTTTGTCTGCGGACCGAGCTGTCGTTTCCCGCACCTTCCCATCAGCTGCATGACCGCCTCCGACAAAGGTGTCAGCCCCATGAAATAGGCCTCTGAAAGCTGTCCGCCGGACGTGTTCACGGGCATCCTCCCCCCGGGTTCGATGGTGCCGTCCTCGAGCCACGCCTCCCCCTCCCCCGGCGCGAAAAAGCCGTATTCCTGAAGCGTAAGCTCCACGGTGTAGGTGAAGCAGTCGTATATCTGGCAGGCATCGACATCGCCGGGAGTGACGCCGGCCATGGCAAAGGCCTGCTCACCCGCCTGTTTGGCGCCCGTGGGGCCGGCCATGTACGTGGACTGGGCGATTTCGCTCGAAGGGTTGTGGTGCCCCAGACCCATGATGTAAACGGGCGGGCGCTTCAGGTCACGGGCCCTTTCGGCGGTGGTCACCACCAGCGCCCGGCCGCCGTCCGAGATCTGGCATATGTCAAACCGGCGGAAGGGTTCGACCACATAGTCGCAGTGGTAATAGTCCTCGAAAGACATGGGACTGGCATACATGGTCGCTTCCGGATTCAGGTTGGCCCATTTCCGCTGCCCGGCGGCAATGTGTTTCCAGGTTTCCGGCCCTGTGCCGAACACGTGCATGCCCCTCTGCGCGGCCAGGGCGTAATCCGCCGCGGCCCCCCAGTGGCCGAAAACGACATTGTCGCCGGCATGGGTCGCCATGTGCTCCATCGTTTGGGCCATGCCGCCTCCGGAAAGACCGCTGTGCCCGTAAGTTATGAGGACGTGGCGGCAGAGCCCCGCATTGAGCACGCCAACTGCGTGCTGCAGGTGGTTCCGCGATCAGTTGGCGTCCTGAGCGGCGTACAGGGGCGTTATGCCCAGATGCTGGGCAATGACCTGCGGGGTCGCGTCCAGCTCACCCGGACAGGGAGGAAAGTGCCGGTAGCTGATAAGCCCGTCGATCTCCCCCTTGTCAAGGCCGGCATCCTCGATGGCATTGGCACAGGCTTCCAAGTGAAAACTGAGCGATGTGCGCCCGGGAACCTTTCCCTGGGGCGTGTATCCCACGCCGGCAATGGCGCACTTGTTTTTCAGGCCCATATCCCTCCTCCTTTCAGGTCTTCATGCGTTTTTTGCTTTTCTATCACACGCCATCGCGCTTTTCAATTTCCATCTGCATCTTGACAATTTGACGTTATACCCTAATTTTATCTTATGTCACATTGTGGCCACTCTATACTATTCGTGAATCGCCACAATTAAACCGAATTGAATAATGTCTTTTGCTATTATTTGACAGCAAATTTTGGGAGAGTAAAATGAACGCATATGAACACACAGGAAGCGAAGTAGATCTGAAGGCTATCGATAGTGTTCGAGACGCGCACGTAGCCGCTGTCAATGGTGGTGACGCCCGGGCATGGGCGGCACAGTTCACCGACGACGGGGTGCAAATGCCTCCTAATATGCCGGCGAATGTCGGGCGACCGGCGATCGAAGCCTGGTCAAAGGGTTTCATGAATTTGTTTGGCCTGACGTTTGACCTCTCGGTGGAGGAGGTGCGGGTACTGGGCGAATGGGCGTTCGAGCAGGGTACATACACGATCGGCCTCAACCCTAAATCAGGAGGTCCGCCCATGCAGGACGCGGGCAAATATATCACGGTCTACCAGAGGAAATCCGGCGAGAGATGGCGGATGGCTCGCGACATATGGAACAGCAGCAACCCAGCGGCGGGGCAGTAGATAAAGGCGCAAAAGACAAAAAGGGCAATGTTAGGCGTCGAGGGTTCAAGCAATCCGGTGTTAGTCTGTTCGGATCTTTTAAAGTTCGGTCATTTGATGTTGTCTAGGATTTCGGATTTGGTGCTTGGAATTTTATACCCCCTATTGCCGGCACTGGCACATAACTCCGACCTGACCCAAAAGGACCAGAATTTCAATACGTCACTTAAAAACATCTATCTCCTGTGACGCTTCTTTTGCATTATCCGGATAAGGTTGATATTTTAACCGGCGCATGCAAAGGTGCAAGGAGAGAATTTCCATACCCGGTACTAACGGAGGCAGGCATGGTTACGCGGAAAACATGGATCATATGCAGTCATGTGATGAACGGTTCGGCTGAAAAGGTGACCCTCAGCCCGGACCGGCTTTGTTTGTGCGATCGGTGTATGGACACGGTCACCAATGTTCAAACTGCGGACGTTCAAATTGTGGAGGAGGATCGTCTGCTCGGAATGCTGGAGGATTTTAAAACGGTGGTCGGCAGAGAACATATCGGGTAAACCGGGGGTGAACGGCCGGCCTTCCCGGGTTGCCCAAAAGGCTTTCAGCGCGTCAGTCGTCTAGGTGGGTGTCTTTCCGGTATATCAAATCATCAAACAATTCTTTGTAGCTTTCGAGTTCAATGGCGGTGCCGCACTCTCTGCAGACAACGACGGTTTTGTTGTTGGTGGCCATCAGCTCGACATTCCTTTTACAGTAGACGCAAATGATTTCATTCCGGTTCATGCTATCTCCTGTCACGCGGCGAATTACGGCCCCGGTAAGGTGTGATACGGTATTCTCACAAAGATCGGTTGTAATGTCAACCTAGGGCGGCAAAGCTGAAACAACCTCCCTGCCGCGTTTACGGGCCGATGTTTTTTTACTGGACGGTTCGACCGTCTCTTATCACAGCCCAAACGGATTGGGTACAAACCAATCCAGCACGGAGTCTATACTATATTGACAATAATAACAAATCATTGTCTAATAGATAGTGGGCTGTTTACGCAATTTTAGGGTCGTTAACAGACAAGGGGGGGGAATGGCGTCCGAAAAGAAACTCAAAAAAAACCAGAGTACCGACCTGAACATTAAACTGGCCACAGACCTGCTGCTGCAATTCAAAGACATCAAGGGGTTTTTTCCCAGTTACCTCATCGGGATGAAGCCCGGTGTGTTCCTGATCATTAAAACGCCCACCATCATCACCAAGGAAAAAATATTGTCCAGGGGGTCGTCCCTGATGGTACGCCATACGCACCTGGGTGATGTATACCGGTTCAAAACCAAGGTTATCGGCACCAATCAGAAACCGTTCAAGGTGACCTATCTGTCCTATCCCGACGTGGTCGAAAAGATAGAATTTCGCGATTCGCAGAGGGTCCATTGCTTTTTCCCGGCGACACTTGCGTATAACGATATGCAGGTCAAGGGCATGGTCAGCGACATTAGCCTCGGGGGGTGTAAATTCAGAACCGATGACATCGAGCAGGTCGAAGGGCTCGTGTTAAAAAAGGAAGGCAGCGTCACCGTCCGATTTCCCCTGCTGGGCCTCGATGGAATCAGGGCCTTCGACGGAAAAATAAAAAAGATCGAATTCGATGTCAGCTTCTCGCTGGGAATCGGCTTTCGCGACCTCGATGAACCATCCTCCGGGGTGATCACTTCCTATATCGAGAGCGCCAGGGAATACCACATATAGCAACATGACCCGGATATACCGGAAATAATAATGGGTTTTGGCAGACAGGTACTATGTTGAAACGCCTAAATTAAGAGGCCTCGCCAGGCATGACTATCAGCCGCCAGAACATCCTCGAATCGATTTCCCAGGGCATCGTCGCCACCGATACACAGGGCACCGTAGTCTTCATCAACGACGTCGCCCGGCTGCTTATGCATCTGACCGGCAGCCAACAGACCGGCAGCCACATAGCCTCCCTTTCCACCTATCTTGCCGAACGCCTGGCGGAATGCCGGAACCGAAAAAGAGGCATGCGCCTCATGGATTTCCAATTGGACGGCAACCGCATGGAAGGGGAAATATCCACAATAATGCAACAAGGGGGCATCGCCGGCTTTGTCTGCAGCCTGAGGGAAAGACACGTCGTTACAACCGGCGGCCGCCTGTCGACATCCGAGATGCTGCAGCTTCAACTGGATGCGGTCTTCAACTTCAGCGAACTGGGCATCTGGATCCTCGACGGGGAAGGCACCGTGCTGAAACTCAACCGGGCCGCCGAAAAGCTGATCGAAATCAAGGCGGAGGAGATCCAGGGTAAAAACATCGAACGGCTGGCTGAAAAAGGGGTCATCGACCAGGCCTTGACCCCGCACATCCTCAAGTCAAAGCGCCCGGTCACCAAACTGCTGCACGTGTTGAAAACCGATCGCTACGTCATGTCCACCGGCATGCCCGTCATGGACGAGGACGGCAACATCCTGCTGGTGGTGGTTCAGGAACTGGATATCACCACCTTGCGAAACCTGCAGGGGCAATTGGACGAGCTACGGGTGTTGGCCGAAAAGTACCAGGACGAGCTTTCCCACTTGAACCTGCTGGACATCAAAACCCACGGCATCGTCTCCGAAAGCAAGGAGATGAAACAGGTGCTCAACGCCGCTTTAAAACTGGCGCGCTTCGATGTTTCCAACATTCTGATTCAGGGGGAAAGCGGCACCGGCAAGGGATTGATCGCCCAGTTCATCCACAAGAGCGGCAAACGCAAAGACAAGCCCTTTATTCAGATCAACTGCGCGGCCCTGCCGGAAACGCTGCTCGAGGCGGAACTTTTCGGCTTCGACAAGGGCTCCTTTACCGGCGCCGGCACCAAGGGAAAAATCGGACTCTTCGAAATGGCCCAGCACGGGACGATCCTGCTGGATGAAATAGGAGAGCTGCCTCTGTCCCTGCAGTCCAAGCTTTTAAAATGCCTGGACGATCACGAAATCATGCACATCGGCGGGCTGAACCCCATCAAAATAGACTGCACGATCATCGCCGCCACCAACCGGGATCTGAAAGCAGGCGTCGCCGAAAAGAAGTTCAGGGAGGACCTCTATCACCGGCTGAACATCTTCGGCATCGAGCTGCCCCCCCTGCGCCGGAGGCCCGAGGACATCGTTGCCCTGGCCCATTTCTTTCTGGAGAGATACAACCGCAAATACGACATGCAGAAACGGCTGTCCCTCAAAGCGCTTCACCGCCTGCAGCGCTATGCATTCCCGGGCAACGTCAGGGAGCTGAAAAACTGCCTCAAACAGGCGGTGGTGATGCACGATGAAGCGGTGCTGGATGATATTCTGCCGGATGGCGGCGGGTCGCAAGGGGAATTCCCCTGGCCGTCCATCGAAGACGATGCCGGACTGGACCTGGCCGAACTGCTCGACAACTTCGAGAAAAGCATTCTGAATCACACCATGGCGCACTGCGCGTCCACCCGCCAGGCGGCCGCCTATCTGAACACCAGCCAGTCCAAAATCGCCAGGCTGATGAAAAAACACGGGATTTCAACCGGCCGCCGCACACCCTGAAGCCGCGTGTGCTTCAGATTCCAGGGCGCGTCCCGGCGCCTGGGGATTCACCGATCACGTTCCTCAGGCTCGATGCCATTCCGCGCATGACGCCCGGCTTCATGTTCGACTTCCGAATTCCGATGGGTGGCGTCATGGGCGGTGCCGCCTTCCAGCGTGCCGACCGTTTCCGTCTTCTGCGACTGCCGCAGCATGGCCTTCAGGCGGATGTTCTCCTGCTCGACCTTCTTCGAGGTTTCCTCTGCACGGCGACACCTGCCGACCAAGTCGTTAGCCGCGAGCGCCAGCGTTGAAAATTCCCTGAAAAGGACCTCGTTTGCATCTATTTCAGCGGGTTTGTCGGCGGCTTTGTCGAAAAATAAAAGCAAGGCGTCGAGGCTCTTATCGATGCCCCCGGCTATCGACCTGACGATGAAAACCGTAATGCAAAGACAGCCTGCCAGCACCAGCAGGCTTTTGACGATAATGCCCGCCACGCCCCCACTCGGCCCGTATGCGTCCAGTACCCAGATGGCACAAACGCTCACCCCCGACAAAACAACGGCAAAGGCCATGCTCAGGAAAAATGCGCTGGTTAGGCTGCGATGGCGGCTTGCCGACATGGTCCGTCCTCATTGAACATCTTCATCATCCAAGCTCTCCGTTACCCCGAGGTGAACATGAAAACGGTTCTTTGTCAAAGAAAACTTGACCGGCGAAAAAGGATCCGAGATGTCGAATTGGGGGTTGGAATTATGAATTGGGAATTGCGAATTGGGGATTGGGGATTGTGAATTTAGAGTTTTAAGTGTTACGCGAGCAATCGTGAAAGGTGAAACCTAAAACGTGTGGCGCAAGGCCTAACCCTGGATCACTTGAACAGGGTAAATGGTTTTGTTTACCCAGTGAAACCTGGTGTTTCTTTTGTTTCATCGGGGTGCTTCAACAGGTCTTGCTTCAGGCCCTGACCTCTGATCGCCGACCTCTGACCTATCACCTATGACCCCCGCCGGCCGGCCGCGATGCTTTTTCCCAGCTTGGCCGCAAAATAGACGACCGAAAAGACAAACGCCGGCAGATAGAGCCACCAGGCAAAGGGGTTGGGAACGCCGGTGCGCTCCACCGGACCCGGAACCTGTATGATGTTTTTCCAGTCCCAGCAGAACGCCGTGATCATGACAAGGGCGCAGCAGAGCTCCACGGCCATCTCATGCCAGCGCCAGCGGACGTTGTACCCCTTTTCATCGAAATAGATGATCAGCGAACCGGCCGCCGCCATGGCCGCTGCGATCAGCACCGGGGTGACGACCGGCCCCACCCAGGGCAGGGGCACGTAAAACAGCAGGTCCCAGGTCATTACACTTTCGGGCCAGCCGATCATGACATACAGCCAGACGTAGTAGAAGATGTCCCAGACACCGAAGGCCAGCATGAAGTAGCAGAACTTCTGGAAGCGATTGCGGCCGGCAACCCACCCGACGCTTATCAGCATGACGATGGTGGCGATCTCCCGGCCGAACTCGATGCGTATCAACGGGTCGACCACGTGCCTGCCGCCTTCCCAGTTGACCACCAGCGGAAAGCTGAAGCCGTCCGGGAAATATATGTGACGGAGGTAGACCACCACGGCGCTCTCGACCCAGGCAAAGGCCACGGCGAAAACCACCACGCACAGCCAGGCGGCCAGGGCGCTCGGCGCCCTGACGCCGGTCGCGGTTTTCCGTTGGTTGCCCGTTGAATCCATGCCGCCCAGTTTACCACATTTTGCATGGGCCGGCATCTCTTTTGTGCACAGGATCCCCTCCGCTGCGGTTTGCGGCAATAACCCTCAGGCTTTTGCAGCCGCAAGACAAACATCAACAAATCAAATTTGCTTTGTTTGCGCGAGTCGTGCATTTCTGGTATGGTTTGGAATCGCCGCTGCCCCCTAAAAAGGCGGTCTTTGCTGCGCCTCGACCAGCAGCGGGAGATGCTCCACCGTATGGCATTGCCTGGCGGAATCGTAAGGAATGTTACCCTACATCAATTCCCTCGCTGTTGCGGGCGAAGCATGTAATGGTTGGTGACCGGATGGGGCCAGAAGATCGACTTCAATTCAAATCCAAAGAGATCGAGGCCCGCTTTGTGGATCCTGCGGGCAAAGCGGTGGTGAAACGGATCGAAATCCGAACGAATCCCATTACCCGCCGGTCCTGCCGCATCACCTACAGCAGAAAGGACGAAAAGGAAGCCGGTACGGATACCCTGCCGCCGCCTCCTCCCGATGCCCTCGATTCGGAAAACTGCCCTTTTTGCCGACATCATGTGTTGAGCCGCACACCACGGTTACCGGCAAACGGCTTTTCACAGGAGCGCCTGGTGCTGAACGAATCCATCCTGTTTCCAAATCTGTTCCCCTACGGCAGTCACTCGGCGGTCAGCATTTTTGGCGACCGACACTATGTGGAAATCGGAACCGCCCGGCCCTCCAGCTACAGGGACAGCTTTAAAAATGCCGTGCGATATTTGCAACAGGTGCGGGGAATCGACCCCGCGGCCGTCTATACCTCCATCACCCAGAACCACCTCCCCTCTGCCGGGGGATCGCTGGTCCATCCGCACCTGCAGATAAATGCGGACAGGGAACCCGGCAACCATCAGCGTTTCCTGATGCACAAAAGCAGGCAGTACTACAATGACCATCGCGTCCTGATCTTCTCGGATTATCTGCGGCACGAAAAAGCCGCCGGCAGCCGGTACATCGGCAAGAGCGGCGGCTGGGAGTGGCTGGCCGCTTTTGCCCCGGAAGGGTTTTACGAATTGTGGGCGATCCTTCCGGGGGTGACATCGTGGGCGGAACTGGATGACGGCCGCCTCATGCATCTTGCAACGGGAATCGTCAATGCCCAGAGGTTTTATCGAAGCCTCAACCGGAACGGCTACAACCTCGGACTGCTGTCCGTCGAAGTGCCGGAGAGCCGACTGGAATTGAGAGTGGTAATGGTTGTCCGCTCCAACTATGCGCCCTGGGTGCGCAACGACCACACCGGGTTCGAGCTGATGCTGGGCGATATGGCAACTTTCACCCCTCCCGAAGAGACCGCCGCCCTGGCTCGGCCTTTTTGGAATGCATCGACACGGCTTGCCATTTCGCCACATGAAGAAACACTGATGGCACGGCGCGAATGACCAATTCCCCATATTCTCTTCGGAGTAAGAAAGGAGGTCCATGAACGCAAAACAAATCACTCCAGACTTTCAAGTCCGTCTTTTCACCAGCATGATTTTGATCCGAACGTTCGAAGAAAAAATTGTTGCTCTCAGCCAGGAGCCCTACCGACTGCCAGGCATGCAGATCCTGGCCAACGGCCAGGAAGCGGTAGCCACGGGTATCGTTTCGGCCCTTGAGCCGGACGACGTCATCGTCAGCAATCACCGCAGTCACGGCCACCTGTTAGCCAGGGACGCCGACCTCAATTCGTTGATGGCCGAGATCATGGCCAAAGCGGACGGCGTCAACCGTGGCAAGGCCGGCACGCTGCACCTGGCCGTGCCTGAGGTCAATGCCCTGATGACCTCAACGGTAGTTGGCGCCGGGCCGCTTCTGGCCCTGGGGGCTGCCTTTGCTCAGCAATATCAAGCGCTGAAAGGGGTGACGGTGGTGTTCTTCGGTGACGGCGCAGCAGCTGAAGGGAGCGTGCACGAAGCTATGAATTTGTCCGGCATCTGGAAACTGCCGGTCCTGTTCGTTTGCGAAAACAACGGGTGGGCGGGCGCCCAGCGCCCGGAAGAGCATTCCGCAACCCGCAAAATTCACGAGCGAGCCGAGGGCTATGGTATGCCCGGCAGGAGTGTGGACGGCAATGATGTAGAAGCGGTCTACCACCTGAGCCTTGAACTTCTCGACCACTGCCGCTCGGGAAAGGGGCCGGCTTTTATGGAACCCATGACCTACCGCATGCGAGGGCATGGAGAACAGGATCACCAGCACTATGTTGATCCATCGGAACTGGACGCATGGGCCCTAAAGTGCCCAGTAAAGAGGTATCGCCAGGCGCTCCTCGATGCCGGCGTTCTGGATGAAGCCCATATTCAAAAGATCGAGCAGGATGCCGAACGGCGCGTAGAAGGGGCTGTGGCCTTTGGTGACGCCAGTCCGTATCCTGAACCCGACACCGCCATGACCGATTTGTTCGTCCAGCCGCCCAGTGCCTGAAAGGAGCCACACCATGAGTGAAAAAACATTCGGAAATGCCTTAAACGACGCGCTGTCCACTGCCATGGATATGGATGACACCGTATTTATTGCTGGCGAGGGAGTAGGGGTGTCCATTCACCAGGACCCCAACATGCCGACCTACGGTCTTTTGGACAAATTTGGTCGACGCCGGGTGAAAGACACGCCGGTCAGTGAGGCGGCCATTGCCGGGCTCGCTGTGGGGTCTTCCTGCATGGGGCTTCGACCGGTGGTGGAGATTATGTTTTTCCCGTTCATTACCCTGGCCAGCGATATGCTGGTCAACCATGCCGGAAAATTGCGCTACATGAGCAGCGGAAAATCCAGCTTTCCCCTGACTGTGCGGGTAAAAGCCGGTGTAGGATTCGGCGCCGGTAGTCAACATTCTCACAATCTGGAAGCATGGTTGGCCCACAGTCCAGGCCTGAAAATCGTTTGGCCGGCAACCGTCGAAGATGCCAAAGGGCTTCTTCTAAGCGCCATCTTTGATCCGGATCCGGTCATCGTGGTAGAAGACATGTTTCTTTATAGGATGCCGGGAGAGCTGCCGGAAGGAAACTTCCACACACCCTTGGGCAAGGCCCGGGTGGCCGTGCCGGGTACCGATTGTACCGTGATTGCATACGGCATGGCCCTTTACACCGCCATGAAAGCGCTTGAAACATTGAGTGAGAAAGACATCTCGTGTGAGGTAATCGACTTGCGGTCTCTGGTACCTTTGGACAAAACCTGTATCCTCGAATCGGTCCGCAAGACGGGGCGGCTAGTTGTGGTACATGAGGCCAACCGTTTCTGCGGCTTCGGGGCAGAATTGGCTGCCATGGTGGCTGAGGAGGCATTCGAAGCCTTGAAGGGGCCCGTCAAACGCGTCGGTGCGCCACAGATTCCTGTGCCGGTCGCATCCAGCCTCGAAAAGATTTTCAAGCCTAGTCCGGAGGATGTTGTCGCGGCGGTTCTGGAAACGATGGGTAAGTAAAAGGGCGATTATCCGCAAAGCCGACCCGGCGGATCGGTTCATACCTACGCGTGAACCGACAAGATCCTGGCCGGATTCCCCTTGGTTATCTTGTCGATGGTTGCATCGGGCACACCGATCTCCCTCAGCATGGGGACCGTGTATACCAGCAGCCGGCAGTACCCTTCGCCGCCGAAGCGCCGCAGCAGGAATTTGATGAAGGTGTCCGTGCCCACCACCAGCTGATTTTCATAGCCCGCATCAATCAGCTCCTTTAAAATGGCGATTCTCATCCAGTCGTTGATGTGGGTAAACCCCAGGGGTTCGGCGTCCCAGTAGTGGCCGAAGCAGTCGATGGAAAGGTTGGCGCCGCGGTCGAGCAGCCGCCGGGCATGCGTCAGGTCGATGCCCCGGGTGCCGGGGTCCAGGATCAGGTCTTTCAGAATCCTTGAAGCGCACTTGGCATCGTTGTGGGCGATCACCACCCGGCCGAAATCCAACCCCTCCTCGGCAATGATGTCGGCAATCCAGGGGCCGTCCTCGGGTGCCAGCAGCATGCCCTGGTGGACGGTCATGGAATAACCGGTTTCCCCAGCCACCCTTGCGCCGGCCCGCAGGGCCCTGACCTCGTCCTGCGACGATTTGTCTTCTATGGCGATCTTGATGTGGCCCGGCATCACGTCCGTTGCGTCCATTCCGTTTTGGATCTCGTCGCGCATGAAGGCGGCCATCGCTTCGATGGTCATGCCGGCGAACCGCTCGGGCCACGAATCCCTCGAATAAAAGCCTGTGGGCGCAACGATGTGCACGCCGCTCTTTTCTGAAATGCGGCGCAGCCCCAACGGATCCCCCCGCAGCCCCGGAGAACTCATGTCGACCAGGGCGGAGCCCCCCATGGTTTTGAAATCCGCCAGTTCGCCGCTCATAATCTCTTCGTCCTTGAGTTCCAGAAGGTCATTGGACAGAATGAAGCCGTGCTTCAAAGCCCCCAGATTTGCCAGGCTCAACGCCTCGTCCGGCTGCACCGGCGCATCCTCGGGGATGAAGGCTTCGTAACGTTTACGCATGAACCTCGCATCCAGCAGGGTGTGGTCATGCATGGAGGTGAACCCCAATGCGTTGGCTTCAACAGGTCCTCGTACGGTCATCACGGTTGCCATGTTATCCTCCTTAAAATTAGATGCAATAAAGGGTCCAATGCCATCATTCCCGCGGAGGCGTGAATCCAGGACTCTCTGCCCGCTGCCTTCCGGCTCCGCGGGAATAACGGAAGTTTACCGTTAAGCCGCTCATATCTTTAACATATGTTGACTTTAAAGGCCACATCGATATAGGTTGGCCTGATTCGATGCATCCGACACAGGAAGGCAATAATGAAAAGCACCCCCCCGCAAACCAATGACGCCGTTGCCCGGGAGCTGGATGTCAGCCCCTCGCAGGCAAGAAGCATTCTGATCGTCTGCTTCCTCCTCTACATGGTGAACTGCATGGACAGGCAGGTGCTGTCCGCCGTGCTGCAGCCGATGAAGCTCGACCTCGGGCTGAGCGACACCCAGGTCGGCCTGATCCAGACCGGGTTTCTGCTTTCCATTGCCATCCTGGCCTTTCCCATTTCCTACCTTGTGGACCGGTGGAGCCGGCGCAAGGCCATCGGCATCATGGCCATCATCTGGAGTGTTTTCACCTTTGTGACCGGCCTGGGGAAAAGCTTTTGGGGGGTGATCGTTCCCCGCTCTCTGGTGGGTGCCGGCGAGGCCGGATTCTCTGCCGGCGGAACGGCCATGATCGCCGCCGTTTACCCCCACGAGGCCCGGGCCAAGGCCATGGGCATCTTCAACGCGGCCATTCCCCTGGGCGCCGGGTTGGGGGTCATGGTCGGCGGAACCATTTCCGTTCACTTCGGCGGATGGCGATCCCCGTTTTTCGTCTTCGCCCTCCCCGGTCTGGTGCTGGGCATTCTCGCGTTTTTTCTTAAGGACTACAAGACAGTGGAAAACATCGACGAACACGGTCAAATACGTGGCCTGTTCAAATCCGGCTTTTCCCTGTACAAAATCCCCACCATGCGTTGGGTATATCTCAGCAACGCCATGATGACGACCACGGCATATTCATTTCTGACCTGGGGGCCGGCTTACGTCATGCGCGTTCAGGGCATCGATGAGGAAAAGGCCGGACTGCTCATCGGCATCCTGAGCCTCATGGCCATCATCGGGGCGCCGCTGGGCGGCTGGCTGGCCGACACCTGGAACCGCAGCCATCCAAAGGGGCGCATTTACATGCCCCTGCTTTCCCTGGTCTGCATGTCCATCTTCTTTCTTTTGAGCATCTATTTCGAGTTGAAAGGCATCGGCCTTGTGTTCGGTTTCATGCTGGGCGTCGCCCTGGTACTGCCCATACCGGCCTATGGCGCATTGACCCAGGACGTGGTGACCCCGGACCGCAAAGGCATGGCCTTTGGCATGAACACCTTCAGCATGTATGTGTTGGGGGGCGGCTGGGCGCCCATCGTCATCGGCTATGTCTCCGACCTGTTCGGTGGTGGCGCCCGGGGGTTGAAATGGGCGCTGATGATCGCCTCCGTTGGCGGCATTTTGGCGGCACTGGCCCTTTTTGTCGCCTCTAAAACCTATTTGGAGGACCTGAACAAGGTTCGCGGATACCGGCTGGAGGCAGACAACTGAGCCTGCAAGGTTAAAGTCAACAGAGGAACACGACATTGGATTTCAATCCCTGCATGAAACACCAGCTGATCCGCAAAACCGTGAGAGAATTTGCGGAAAGCGAAATCAAACCCCACGTGGCCCGGCTCGACAAGGAGTCGCGCTTTCCGTGGGAGATCGTCGAAAAAATGAAACCCTTGAACTTCTTCGGGCTGCAGGCGCCGCGGGAATACGGCGGAGCGAACCTCGACACCATCAGCTACGTCATCGCCATCGAGGAACTCTCCAGGGTGTCGGCGGCCCTCGGCCTCTGCGTAACCGTGCACAACAGTGTGGGTCTCTACCCCATCCTCGCCTTCGGTACCCGCAAGCAAAAGGAGAGGTTCATCCCGGCCATGGCAAACGGCGACAGCATCGGCGCCTTTTGCCTCACCGAGGCCAATGCCGGCTCCGATGCCGGCGGCGTCGAGACCTGGGCGGTCGAGACGGAAGACGCCTTCGTGCTGAACGGCACCAAGATCTTCGTCACCAACGGCGGGGTGTGCGGCACCGTCCTGGTGTTCGCCGTGTCCGAAGGCGGCGGCAAAACCCGGACGGGTGTTTACATCGTCGAGAAGGGCTGCCCGGGCTTTTCGGTGGGTGAAATCGAGGACCTGTGCGGGATGCGCGCCAACCCGGTGTCATCCCTGTTTTTCGAGGATTGCAGTGTCCCCAAGGGTCATCTGCTGGGCAAAGCGGGGCAGGGCATCAAAATCGCTTTGACCGCTCTCGACACGGGACGCTTGGGAATTGCCGCCCAGGCCCTGGGAATCGCCCAGGCGGCTTTCGACGATTCCGTAACCTATGCCAAGGAACGCCAGCAGTTCAACAAGCCGTTGGCCGGGTTTCAGACCATCCAGAACTATCTGGCGGACATGTCCACGGATGTCGAGGCCTCGCGGCTGCTCCTCTACAGGGCCGCGGCCCTAAAAGACGCGGGCACGCCCTTTTCGTCCGAAGCCGCCATGGCCAAACTGCACTGCAGCGCCACGGCCAGAAAGGTGACAGATCTGGCCGTGCAGATCCACGGCGGGTACGGCTACAGCAAGGAATACGACGTGGAGCGCTATTTCAGGGACGCCAAAGTCACCGAAATATATGAGGGCACCAGCGAAGTCCAGCGCATGGTGATCGCCCGCGCCATTTTGGCACGGCCCGCGTAGGGCGGAGATCGGGGCCGAAAGCGCAGGGCAAAGTCGATTGAGCCGCCCCGGTGAAACAAAAGAAGCACCAGGTTTCACTGTGTAATGCGTGTCAATGACCAGTAGGGAGTCTGCTTTACGTATTTTTGAGGAATAGGAATTACGAATTGGGAATTTGCAGTTTTGTTTATGTGATGTTCCCCCAGAGTGGATGGTCTTCTCTGCGTCCTCCGCGCCTTGAGCGCAGCGGGCGGTTAAATAGATCTTGCTTAAGGCTCCCGGCCACTGACCTCTGCCTTCTGGCCTCTGACCTCTCAATTATACAGGAGTTGCCGTGTTGAACATAATCGTTTGTATCAAGCAGGTCCCCATGGTGTCCGAGCTGCCGTGGGATTCCAAAACCGGAACATTGAAGCGCGAACTGGCCATGGGGATGATGGACCCCGCAAGCCGGCGGGCGCTGGAGGCGGCCCTGCGTTTGAAGGCGCGTCAGGCGGCGAGCATCCGCGCCGTGGCCATGGGGCCGCCCATGGCGGAGGAGATTCTGCACCAGGCCAAGGCGCTGGGCGCCGATGAAGGCTATCTGCTCACCGACAGACGCATGGCCGGCGCGGACACCTTTCTCACCAGCCACATCCTGGCCCGGTTCATCCGGCAGGAATGCCGCGACCTCGGCCTGGTGCTGTGCGGTGCCCAGACCAGCGACAGCGAAACCGCGCAAGTGGGTCCGCAGCTGGCCGAGGCGCTGGACATCCCGGCGATCACCTATGTCGAACACCTGGAAGTCAAAAAGAACACCCTGACGGCCCGACGCCATGTGGACGAGTATTTCGAAGTCATGCAGATGACGCTGCCAGGTCTCGTCACCATCGACCTTTCCGCCTACAGCCCCAGGCATCTGGCCCTCGAGGGGGTGGAGCGGGCCTTCGAAAACCCGAGCATCCATGTGCTGAATGCCGGCCAACTGGGGTTGGGCGAAGACTTCAGCGCCCTGAAGGATTCGCCCACGCGGATCATCGACGTGTACTCGCCCGCCGCGCACAAGGAAAACCGGGTCCTCAAAGGGTCGGTGAAACAGATCGTGGACCGGTTGTTCGATGAATACGGCAAAGTCATCGGCGGGGCCATGGGAAAAGACATCCAGGCGCATGAGCACGGTGAGACGAGATGAAGCACGGCAGCGACATCTGGGTATTCGGCGATTACCGCAACTATTTTCAGAACAGGGTAACCTTGCAGATCCTGTCCAAGGCCGTGGACCTGGCTTCCGTCACCAGCGGATCGGTGTGTGCCGTCGTGTTCGGCCACAACGTGGAGGAGTACACGGCCGAATACATTGCCCACGGCGCCCAAAAGGTGTACGTGGTGGACCATCGCTCCCTGGCCGCCTATGCCATGGAGACCTATGCCGGCCTTCTGTTCCGGCTGGTCAAAGAACACGAACCGGAAACACTGCTGGTGGGTGCCACCCGTTTCGGGCAGGAACTGGCCCCCCGGGTCGCCAAACGACTGGCCACCGGCCTCACCGCCGATTGCATCGATCTCGAAATCGACGCCAAAGGACGGCTGGTGCAGGTCGCACCGTCCTTCGGGGGCAACCTGATCGCCAAAATCATCACCCCCGTCCACCGCCCCCAGATGGCCACGGTACGCCCCGGTACCTTCCAGGAAAGGCCCCACGACTACCAGGCGACCGGCGAGGTCATTCCCCTGTCCCTGCCCGGGGATCTGCCCCCTGATAGGATCAAACGGGTGACCTCCGAGCTGAAGCCGTCCAAGAGACAGCGGATAGAAGACGCCGATATCGTGATCTGCGGCGGCCGCGGCATGGGCAGCAAGGGAAAATTCAGGAAGCTGTACGACCTGGCCGCACTCATGAACGCGGAAGTGGGCGCCACCAGGCCCGTGGTCTACTCGGAGTGGGCCCCTGCGGACGCTCTGGTGGGCCAGGCCGGCAAGAGCATCAGGCCCAAATTACTCCTCTCTTTCGGCGTCAGCGGCGCCATCCAGCACACGGCCGCACTGGCAGGGGCGGACTTCATCGTCGCCGTCAACAAAAACCCCAACGCCACCATGATGAAAATGGCCGATGTGGCCATTGTGGCCGACGCCAACCAGGCCTGCCTGGGGATTATCCGGGCGCTGAAAGAGAAGTTGAGGGAGTGACCGTGCAAAACTGCAAAACGTCTTTCATTGCCGAATTTTGTAAAATGGAGAGTGCCGGAGGTATGCTCCTGCTTTTGTCCTCACTGCTGGCGGTGATTTGCGCCAACTCGTTTTTGTCGCCGTGGTACGACCTCTTCCTCTCCACCCCCGTCGAGGTGCGTGTCGGCGGTCTGGAAATCGCCAAACCCCTTCTGCTCTGGATTAACGACGGCTTGATGACGGTATTCTTTTTCATGGTGGGGCTTGACAAGAATAGGATTTCACGTTGCTTTTCGAATGACTAATTTTTTTTCTTCTTTTGGTTCTTGAGTTCATCGATCCACGTGCGGTCTGACAACGCTTCGCCACTGCGGTAGAACGCACGACCGATGAGGTGGGCTGCCACCGGAGCGGTCAGAAAAACCAAGGCGATAACGGTGGCGGCCCGCAGGGAAGTGCCCAATTGGCCGTAGAAAAGTGCCTCGGCGATTACCAGCAGGCCTGTGCCGAGAGTGCCTGCTTTGGTGGCAGCGTGCATGCGGGTCAGCGCATCGGGCATGCGGACAATCCCCAGGGATGCCACCAGACAGAAAACACCACCAATTAACATGAGTAGTCCTGTCAGGTAGTCAACCATTCTTATCTTCTCCCTTCTCATGTTCTGACCGGCTGCGTGATGTCCGTGTGATGTAACGGGCCAAAGCGACGGTACCTAAAAAAGCAATACAAGCGTAGGCAATGGCCACATCCAGGTAGCTTGTCTCCTGGGAGTGAATGGAGACGGCCACTAAAAAGGCCACTACCAGCATGGAAAGCAGATCCAAAGCTATAACGCGATCGGCGGCCGTGGGACCTCTGGCCAGTCTCCAAAGCACCAATAACATACCGATCAGGAGCATGACCAAAGCGCCAAGGCCTGCAAAATCCATAAAACTGTCTGCGGATATCATTTTCGCATGACCTCCAGGATGCGCCTTTCCAGGCCGTTCTTGATGTCCGCCCGAGCTTTTTCTACATCATCGAGAAACATTACATGGACGAAAAGTGTTCTACGGTCTTCGGATAAATCCACGCTCAAGGTGCCTGGGGTTAGTGTAATCAGGCCGGCAACGATAAAAATTTCAAGGTCTGTCTTGGCTGTGAGCGGAATACCAATGATCCCTGGCCGGTTGATATGTCTGGGAGTGATTACATCCCAAAGAACACGCAGATTGGAGATCGCCAGCTCTTTAATGAAATAGCCCGCCAGATTTATGGTTTTTGGCAATCTTTTGAAATAGAGCGTGTCCCGATACAACGGTTTGGAAAGCCACAAGGCGGCATACCCCAGCGCGAAGCCAGACAAAAAAACGCCGATACTATCACTGCTCAAAAGGATCGTAAACACAACGGCAAACAAGATATTGAGGATCGGGAGGCTCATGGTCGACCCCCCAATACCGCTTCAACATAAACCTGTGGGTCCATCAGCTGTCCGGCAGCCGATACAGAGAAACGAATCACCGGTTCCATGCAAAGCCCCAGTAGCACCGTAACCATTGCTAAGGATAAGACCGGGGCGAGTGCCCATGGAGAGAGGGGATAATTGGCGGACGATTTCCGCTCCTCGATCGGGGCTGGTTTCCAGAACGCCTCAGACCAGATCTTGATCATGGAAAAGACCGTTAACAGACCTACTGCAGCCGATAGAAGCGCCAGGGTGTATTGTTGGCTTTCCAGGCTGGCTTTGATTATCAGCAGCTTGGCCCAGAAACCGGACAAAGGGGGGAAGCCGGCCAAGGCAAAAGCCGGAATGATAAAGCCCAGAGCCAGCAAGCCGTTGGTTTTGTATAGTCCACCGATGTTTTTGAGATTAAAGGCCCCGCCCGCCTGTCGTACCAAGCCGCTTACCAGAAAAAGGTTCGCCTTGACGATGATGTGGTGGACCAAATAGACAATGGTGCCAGCCAGAGCCAACGGTGTAAACAGGGCCAAACCCAACACCATATATCCCACCTGACTGATAATATGAAAGGAGAGGATTCGTCGCATCTCCATTTGGGAAGCGGCGCCAATCACGCCGAAGAGCATGGTCAGGGCCGCGACGACCAGTAATGTAGCATGTGCGGCTCCAGTGCCGGCTGTAAAGACCAGGGTAAACATGCGGATCAGGGAATAGACACCAACCTTACTCAACATGCCGGCAAAGAAGGCCGCCACCGAAACCGGCAGGGTGTGATAGGAAGCAGGCAACCAGAAAAAGAGAGGAAAAAGGGCCGCTTTAATCCCGAAGGCGATCATCAGCAACATAGCTGCGGCGTTTAGCAGGGCTGTGTTCTCCACTCCGGCAGCTTTAACGTGCAGATCGGCCATGTTCAAAGTGCCGACCAGACCGTAGATCAGCCCGATGGCGGTAATGAAGAAAAGGGTGGAGATCAGGTTAATCGTAACATATTTAACACCTCCAGTAAGCCGGCCGGGGCTTCGCCCCATGACCAGCAGTCCGAAAGAGGCCATCAGCATGACTTCGAACCAGACATAGAGGTTGAACAAGTCACCGGTCAGAAAGGCGCCGCACACAGCAGCGGTGAGCATCTGCATAAATGCATAAAAACCCATACGCACCTGTCCGGAATCGATGTCATGACGGGCAAATGCAATCACGGCAGTATGGACCACAGCGGTGATTATCACCATGGCAGCGCTCAGGTAATCGGCGGCCAGACAGATGCCGAAGGGCGCCGGCCAGTTACCTACCCATAATACCGCCACCTCATGTTTCAACACCGTCGCCAGAAGCAGTATGGTTAAGACCAGGTGTATCACGGCGCCTCCAAGGGCAACGCCATGGGAACGGTGCTGACTGCCCCTCAAGAGGGACAACACCAGGGCGGTGACCATGGGGAGCAATATGGGCAGGGCCGGAAGGATTTTCATGACGGCTTCCTTTTAGTTGTTTGATCCACAGCAATTGCTTCCGTGGCATCTTCCACAACTTCATTCAAGAAGGAAGCCTCGTCAACATCCAGGGTTCCGGTATGTTCATATGTCCGCAGCAGCAATACCAAAAGGAAGGTGACCATGGCAAAACCAATGACAATAGCAGTCAATATAAGTGCCTGCGGAAGTGCGTTGGACACCGCACGGGACAAGCTAATCTGATCCGGGGGAATTAACGGCGGGTGGATGTGGCGCAAACGGCCGGCTGTAAAGATCAGCAAGTTGACGGCATTGCCCATGAGGGTAAATCCGAAGACAAACTTGACCAAATTGCCGGAGAGTATCAGATAGAGAGCTGCAGCGAACATCAGACCGATCAGGCAGGCAACTAGTGCTTCCATGTCAGTTCTCCTCCAGGGTCAGCAGAATGGCCAGGATGGAGCCTAACACAGATAGAAAGACTCCGATATCAAAGACCAACGGCGTGCCCACGGAGAGCTTAGATCCCAGATTCCACCAAATGCCGGTGAGAAAGGGCTGGGAGGCAAACACGGCAGGCAGGCCCGCGATAATGGCAAGGCTCAGCCCCAATAGGGCAATGATTGCAGGACGCAGACGAACCGCAAGGCGGACCTTTCTGGGGCCTTCGGAAATAGCGAACAATGCAAAGCCGGTGCTGGCTACCAAAGCTGCAATAAATCCACCGCCCGGCTCATGGTGTCCACGCAGCAATAAATAAAACGCAAACACAAGGATCATACCCACCATCAAGCGTGTAGCGGTTTTCAGGATAACGGATTGCATTAATTATTCTCCTTGGATTTGCGGATCAGGGCGATGCCGGCCCAGGCGGCCAATATGACAACGGTAATTTCTCCCAATGTGTCCAGAGCTCTGAAGTCGACTATAATTACATTGACGATGTTGCGGCCGTGGGCTGCCAGGTAGCTATTAGACTCGTAAAAAGCGGTCAGACTGCGATCCAATGGGGACTGATTAATGCCCATCAGCAGTGAAGTGATCAACACACCCACAGCAATACAGAGGCCCGCAGTCATAATGCGAAGCAGCAGCGGCCTATTTTTTGAGTTATTCAAGTAAGGCAGCCGTGGCAATACCAGGGAGACGATGATCACGGTAAGGGTCTCAACCATTAATTGCGTCAAGGCAAGGTCCGGCGCTCCACATATCAAAAAGATAAGGGCCACCCCAGCGCCCACACCGCCCAAGCCACAGATAGCTGCCAGAGGCCTTTTGGCGGTCACCACCACTACGGTAGCGGTAAAAATAAACATAACCAAACCCGCAGCGGCGATGGGGCCGTCCAGCACGGGTCCGCTCAGAGCGGCTTTGGCGTTACCTATCCAGGGCCATGCGACGGCGGTTACCATGCAAATTACAATGACGGAGAGGTAAGCGGTCAGTGATCCGTTTTGCAGAACGCGGGTTAACATGTCAGCCGTTCGCATAAACAGGTCGAGGCATAATTGGTAGGTGCGCTGGGACGTGACAGGCAGTCGTTGCCTTAGCGTGCCGATCCAGATACGCATATGTTGTCGTGTCAAATAGATTAGTCCGCCCAGCGTCAGGGTAATGAGACTGAGCAGCAGCGGCGTGTTGAATCCGTGAAAGAGCTTCAGATGGATTTCCTCCCTGGCCGGATGAAAGGCCAGCACGGCGGGCTGAATCAGATTGGTGGAAACCCACCAGGGGAAAATGCCGAACAGGATGGTCAAACCGCCCATGATGCTAGGGCCGAATCGCATGGTCCAGGGTACCTCGCGGACCGCACCTAGAGCGTTCGGGCGCCTGCCGAAAAATACGTCGAGTAGGATAGTACCGGCCACAGCGGTCATCAGTGCATTGGAAAGCAAGGCGATGGTGGTGGCAAAACCGGCATAGCCTATTTCGGTCAGCGCGCCCTTGTACATGATCTCCTTGCCGATAAATCCGAAAAACAGCGGGAAACCGGCCATGGACATGGTTGCAGCGGCAACGGCCAGAGTGGTCAGGGGCATGGCGCGCCAGAGTCCGCCGAGGCAATCTAAAAGGCGGGTGCCGGTTTGGTGGTCAATGCTGCCTGTAGCCAGAAAAAGGGAGGCCTTGTAGAGGGCGTGGACTAGCAGAAAGGTGGTGGCTGCCGTAAGGGCCGGCGTTGTCTGACCGCCGAGGAACATGGTCAGGATGCCTAATGCCATCATGGTAGTGTACGCCAGGACCCGTTTCAGGTCGGATGGGGCCACGGCCTGAATAGCGCCCCACAGGGCCGTGATGCCACCGATAACTACCAGGGTTGTCATCCACAGTCGCGTACCCCCCAAAAGCGGGTGAAAGCGCATCAACAGATAGACACCGGCCTTGACCATGGTGGCCGCGTGTAAAAAGGCGCTAACAGGTGTGGGAGCGCTCATGGCGTTGGGCAGCCAGAAATGAAAGGGGAACTGGGCCGACTTGGTCATGGCTCCCAACAATACAGCTGAAAAAATGGCAGGATACAAGGCGTGCTGACGTATGTGATCTCCGGCTGAAACCCAATGGCTGATGGTAAAAGAAGCACCTGCGGCTTTCAGCAGCAGAATGCCTATGAGCAGAGCCAGACCGCCGGCACTTGTGATCAAAATGGCCTGACGGGCATTGTCGCGGGCGATTTCCGATTCATGATCGAACCCGATGAGCAGGTAAGAAAAGACCGTAGTGCCCTCCCAGAATATAAAGAGCAGCATTAAATTGTCAGATGTGACGATACCCAGCATGGAGATCATGAAGGCGTGCAGGAAAGCGAAATAGCGACCGATATGCGGATGGCCGGCCATGTACGAGCACGAGAAAAGACTGACAAAAAAACCGGCCCCGGTGACGATCAGACAAAAAAGCAGGCTCAGACCGTCGAGACGAAACCGCAGGTACAGGTCCAGGCTCGGTATCCAGGGCCATTGGACTTGAAACACCCGCCCGCGAGCCACTTCTGGCCAGAGACAGCAGAGGCCGATTAAGAGAAACAGCGGCACAGTGGTCATGAGCAAACCCAGGAGGCTAGTGCCAGCATCATGGTGGTTATTCGGTTTCGCAGGAGTCATAATTATTGAGACAGGAAAAGGGGCCGGTCGGCTGACTTGATGGTTTCCAGCACAGTATCACCTAGCAAACGCTGCAACAGGGCCCTGTTCACGCTGTTGCCCATGACAATGAGATCGGCGTTGCTTTCTTGGGCAAATGGCAGCAGGTTTAATCGTGCCTGGCCTTCCACAATTTCAGTTTCTACTTCAAAGCCGTGAGCCTCGCAGAATTCAGCGGCGTCTTTCAGTAGAAACGGTTCTCTTTCTCGCCCCTCTTTAAAATGCACGATGTGAAGGGTTACCCCAGGCCATGGGTTCAGATGGAGGAAATGACGAATGGCTTTGGCCGACTCCATGGAGCCGCTGTAGGCGATGAGCGCTTTTTTGATGGGCCGGTAGGTATCGGCGACGGCCAATATCGGTCGCACTCCTTGGGTCATTAATTTGATAATCGCCTTGTCCGGGTCTGAGGTAAAGCCGTAGTCGAAGATACTGCGCAGCCCGAATATGGTAATATCGTTATAGCGGGCCTCCGATACCATGGCGGTAAACGGATCTTTTTGCTCATACTCGATACGGCGACAAACCACCTGCTGCTCGCTGCAATGTGTTTTAAAGGCGGTAATGGCCTGTTCCGTCCCCTCCTTAGTGATCCGGGCTTTTCGTTCGCGCATGCGCTGAGCGTAGGCTCCCCCGCCCACAGGTACGGGACCCACGTTGTCTAGCTTGCGTGTATCCAATACAGTTACACCGGTTAGCTGGGCCTGGTGAAGATTTCCCAGTTCCGTTGCAATTTTAACGGCTACGGTTGTAAACGGTGTTCCACCTAATCCGACTAGAATTCGTTTAATCATGCTTTGGTTCTCCGTTGGCAGGGCAGTATTCCGGCGGCACCGGGGACCCATAATATTAAAAATTTGGTTATTGTCGCCCGATAACAGCTTTTGGCACTATAAATTTGCTCAAAAATTTATTGTGCGGACTTTTAGCATATATGTCAAGGGGATATCGGGCGATAAACGGGGATATATTGAACGCAATAATTTTGAGTAAAAGCTTTATTGCCTGCATTTATGGTTTCCTCTTCCCGAAGAAGCCTATGAAATTTAATTTGTGGGAAATTAGGTGATTACATCACCGCCGGCGATTCTCAAAACAGAAGACCTTTCATGGTAGAATTTATCTACAAAGGCGGATCAAATCTTATTTGAGGGGGCGAACGTCCGTGCTTACCCCGTAAAACCTGGTGTTTCTTTTGTTTCACCGGATCGGCTCGATTGCGCTTGCTTCAAACCAATTGCCTCCTCCGGGCCCCGCAGGGTAAAATTATTCCCTGCGTCCTCTGCGGGCTCTGCGAGAGAAAAAGCCGCCTCTGACCTCTGCCTTCTGACTTCTGCGTCCTCTACGTTCTCTAACGAAGTGGACGAGAGATACAACAGTAAACGCCTATCCCGGCAGTCCTTACTCCAGCCGCATCCGGGCGACGATCTTCTCCAACTCCCCGGACTTGCGCATGGCTTCGATCTCCTTGCGGAGCCTGGCGGCGTCGGCCTGGCCCGCAGCGGCCACGATAAACCGCATGGGCTCGTCCCGGAAGACGGCACTGTCGGCGGCTGTCAGGTGATTGACCCGCATGATGCCCTTCAGCGTGTCCACGTATTTCTGGCCGCGCTCGGAGTAGCTTTTCAGGCCATCGGCCAAAACCATCGAGCGCAGCGGTTTGCCGGCTGCCCGGAGGTCGGCCCGCAGGCGGCGAAACTCCTCGTAGGCCGGATGGGAGCTTAAATTGATGATGTAGCCGCGGACGCTGTCAAAGGGCCAGTCGTAGGCGGCGATGCGGTGGTCGCCCAGCTCCTTGCGCTGCTGCTCCGGGACGAGCCCCTTGCCGCCGTAGGTCCACTGGCCGAAAAGGGCGTTGCCCTTGGCGGCAAAGCGCGAGGTGCCGTATCCGCTCTCATAGGCCGCCTGCCCCAGTACCAGGCCGTTGGGGACTACGTCCAACTTGTACAAGGCCTCGGCAATGATCCCGCGCAGGGCCGCGGTACCGGCTATCTGCTGCGCCTTGTCCCGGTCGGCGATGCGCAGGACAATTGCGATCTCGCGCAGCCAGGCATCGTCCTCGGCAGGCAGCCGTCCCCCCTGCGCAAGGGTCGCGTCCATCCCCTGCAACCTTTCGCGCCGATCCAAAATCATGGCGTTGGCATGCACGGCCAGCGGCAGCATAAGCCGATAAAAAATTCCTTTTTTCTGCGGTACGGGCATGTTGGCGGCGTTTTTCTGCCACTGAGGCGAGATACCGGTGATCATCGCCCTCGGGACCAGGACCTGCTCCCCTTCCTCGACTTTGCCCCACCACTTCTCCGCCTTTAGCCAGGCGACGGTGTCATCCGGTCCGGACAGGACGATCACCTCCTGGGCCCATATGGGCGTTGCCATTCCAAAAAGAACCACCACCACGACCAACAGTCTGAATCGGGCTCGCATCAAATTTTCCTCCTCATGTCATATGTTTTTAGGTTTGTTGCGTTCGTTGCGTTTGTTGAGTCCGCTAACCCAAATAACCCAATAACCCCTCTAACCCAAGTAACCCCCTACCCCAACGCCCGCAGGCGATAGGTAGGTCCGAGCCCGGCGGGCGCATCGTCCGGCACCCCGGCGCTCACGCCCGTTTCGATCCAGGCGGCGTCTATGCCGAAGGCGCGCGCCCCCGCGATGTCAGTTTCCATCTGATCGCCCACCATGACCATGCGCCGGCTCCCGCTGCGGGAAAGAGCCTCCCGAAACAACCCGGGACCCGGCTTTCCCAGGCCGGCGAACGCAAGATCGCTACGGTTAGGATACCGCAGGCCGAGGGCGCCTTCGAACAGCCGCGCGATGCTGCCGGCTCCGAAACCGTAGGCGCCGTCCCCCTTGGGATAGATGAGGTCCGGGTTGGGCAGGACGAGATGCACCTGCCGCCCGCCGTCAATTGCCCGGCAAATGGATGTCAGGACGGCGTCCAGGACGTCAATGGAGGGGACCCCGGCTTCGTCGGCGCAGACCAGCACCTCCAGGTCCTCGCCGGGGGCCACGATGTTGCCGCCGGCATCTTCGGCATAACGGACGCTGTCCGGCGTTCCCAGGACCACACACCGTTTGCCCGCAAGCGCGTGCTCCTGGAAAAAGTGCTCGAGCAGCGAACCGGACGTGATGATCCGTTCGGGCGGCACGGACAGGCCGCAGGACCGGTATTTGGCCGCCGCCGTGGCAGGCAGCCGCGACGCGTCGTTGGTGAGAATGTAGTAGGGCTTTTTCTCCCGGTTCAGCCGTTCCACCAGTTCGACGGCACCCGGCAGCGCTCCCGACGAATGCAGCAGCACGCCGTAGGCATCGAAAAGCAGCACCTCGTAATGCTCCCACAAAAATGTCAGGGTGGTTTCCTCGGCTGCACGCGTCATACGGGAAGACCTTCAAAATTAGATTGTTGCGTTCATAAGGATCCGAGGGCAAGACCTCAGAAGTCAGAAATCAGAGATCGGAGATCGGGTCAGCGGTCGGAAGCTTAAAGCAAGGGCTATTGAACCGCCCGCTACGCTCGAGACGCAAAGGTCGCAAAAAACCCCTTTTTGTCGGATCGGGTGATTGCCGACCTCTGATCTCTGGTCGCTGGTTTCCCCTTGGCCCCTGATTCTTTTAGGTATAAATAATCTCCCTTCCCTCGACAAGCGTTATTTTAGATTTATATTGGTTAGATATGACACAATGTGGCAATTTCACAACCCTATCTACCCAAAACAGGTGAACCGCATGGAAAAAGCAGACAACACCGTCCAATCGTCGCCGGCCGCAACCGCCTCGGCCGTTTTTGCCGGCGGATGCTTCTGGTGCACGGAGTCCGATTTCGAAAAGGTGGCGGGCGTCATCGAGGTCGTCTCCGGATACACCGGCGGCCACGTGGAAAACCCCGCCTACGAACTGGTGTCGACCGGAACCACCGGGCACGTCGAGGCCGTGAAAGTGATCTACGATCCTGCCGTCATATCGTACGAAGCCCTGCTGGAGGTGTTCTGGCGACACGTGGACCCCACCGACCCCGGCGGACAGTTCGTGGACCGGGGCAGCCAGTACGTCAGCGCCATCTTTTACGCCGACGAACGGGAAAGGCGCCTGGCCGAGGCTTCCAGGCGGCAGCTGGAGGAATCTGGCCGCTTCCAAAAAGCCGTGGCCACGCAGATCGAGCCGTTAACCGCCTTTTACCCGGCCGAAGACTACCACCAAAAATACCACAAAAAAAACCCCAAGCGCTACCATTGGTACCGGTCGGGGTCGGGGCGCGACGCATTTTTAAAAAGGGTCTGGCGTGACAGGAATGCCGGCGGCCGGTCAACGGCCGACAATGCCGGGGGCACGCCAGCCTACCCGAAGCCGGACGAGGCCGAACTGAAGAAAAGGCTGACCCCGCTGCAGTACAAGGTCGCCCGCGAAAACGGCACCGAACCGCCCTTTGACAATGCCTTCTGGGACAACAAGGCGGCCGGTATTTATGCGGACATCGCCAGCGGGGAGCCCCTGTTCAGTTCCACGGACAAATTCGACTCCGGCACGGGGTGGCCCAGCTTTACCCGACCGCTGGAGCCTGCAAACATCGTGGAGGTCACGGACCGCAGCCTCTTCACGGTCAGAACCGAGGTCCGCAGCCGTCACGGGGACAGCCACCTTGGGCATGTGTTCAACGACGGGCCGGCCCCCACCGGCCTGCGCTACTGCCTCAACAGCGCCGCCCTCAGGTTTGTCCCCGTCGAAGACCTGGAAAAGGAAGGCTACGGCCAATACAAGGCGCTCTTTGAATAGATCCGCATACCGCTCCAAGGTTGAACGGCAGAGGGCACAAATCAAAGGAGATGAAGCATGCAGCGAATTGGAATCATTGGTTTGCTCGCGCTGCTGGCGATCGTAACGGCTCTGCAGGCCATGTCGGCGGCGCAGGCGGAAAACGCCGCCCAGGCAACCTTTTACGTTCACTGATACAGCGTCGGCAAAGCAGCCCTGGAAGGGCTCGACGGCGTTATCAGGGTCACCACGGGTTTCAGGGATGCCAAGGAGATCGACACCGTGGCCTACGACCCGGAAAAGGTGACCCTGCAGCAGATGATCGAAACGCTCAAGGAAGCCGGCACCTATCGGGGGCTGGCCGAATGAAGCGACAGGGCTGAGTGACGAGGCGGGCGTAGGAAGCATTGAGCAAAAGCAATCACCGCAATCCCCCCATTCGCAATCCACAATCCCTTAATGCCTTAATTTTCTATCACTTGACCACTTATTTCTGCTCTCCGATCTCTGACTTCTGACCTCCGACCTCTGACCTCCGACCTCTATGGTTTTCCCCCCGACCCCTCGAATCCTTGTCCCTTGGTTCCGTAAACCCCAACGTTTCAAAAGGCTGAGGGCTTCAGAGTCAAGGCGTCTGATGGTGACGTCGTAGTTCGTTACGTCAAACCCTCAGCAATAAAGGCGCCGCAGGCGCTGCTCGTAGAGCCTGAAGTTCTCAGGCGCTCCCGGCTTGTCGGGCGTAGCGGAAAGCGAAGCCTTAAGGCTAAACGACATGGCAAAACAGACAATATCCTTGGAATGCACCGGTGGTTCTATCCAGAAATTTGCAATGTACTTATGAATTTGGATATCATCACAAAACATTATCTATTCTCTGCCGTGCTATTTATGCAACCTTAGGGTTTATTAACGGATCGTATGTCCTTCCGGAGGCTTTTGCCCAGGGCAGTTTGTTCATTTATCTGATGTCGATATTTGAGTTATTTATGTATTTATGAACGTCCCTCAATTCCTCAATTCCCTAATCCGTAAAAGCCAGCATAATACTATCGAATATCAAAATATTAAATTATTTCAAATGTCTAATTTTTTTGACCACGCTCTTTATTGACCGTGTGCTCCAAGGATTTCAGGTAAGACTGCAGGTTGAGTTTCGTGTTTTTAATATGCAGTTTCTCTCTGATATTGTCCCTGTGGACCTCGATGGTCTTGGGGGAAAGATTCAGGATGGCCGCTATTTCTTTGGTTTTCTTACCGCCTCTAATCAATTCCGCCACTCTCAGTTCGGCGGGCGACAGGTCGAGGTATACCGAGGAGAGACGCAGGATGCCCGGTTGCAGGATTTCGTGCAGATTCGACACGGCGATTTCCAGCATCGCCGTCTGTGCGGGATTCAGATCCGAGCTGGCCAGCTTTTTCAAATAGGGATCCACGAAGCGGTTGATGTTGGATAGCAGCCGTTCCTGGTGTGTTGTTTTTTCATCCTCACCCTTCTTCAACAAAATATTCAAGGCCGTATTGAGATCTTTCAACTTGCGCCGCCGGCTTTCCAGCTCTCTGGTACGCTCCGCCACCATGCTTTCTAAATCATCGGAATAGGACTTGATCTTCCTTTGCGTGTCCAGGCGTTCGGTTATGTCTCGGCCGACGGCAACGAACTTGCCCTCGACATCCGTTGCCATGACATGCCATTCGATCCATCGCAGCGTTCCATCCTTACACACGTAGCGGTTGATGATGTAAACATAGCGCTTACCCGCGGCCGCATCTTCCAGGGCTCTTTTTGTTTTGGCAACGTCCTTTTCATAGACAAATTCAAGAAAAGGCTTGGCCAGGAATTCTTCTTCCGTGTAGCCGAGAATGCGCTCGAAGGAGGGGTTGACCCGGGTGAAATACCCTTGCGGGTTGGCCACCCCGACCATGTCCATGGACTCGTTGAAAATGATCTCCAGATCCCTGGCGCCTTCGTCCAACCGATCTCCTTTTTTCTATCCTCGTGTCAATGCGGTTCCCTTGCGCTATCCGGGGAATACCCGTTTATATCGTTTTGCCGTCGAAAAAAGCCTTGTTTTCTGATAACCCCCTTGATATGTCGCTGGTTCTTCTTGAAACCCACCCTGAAATACACCGCTATTAGTAATACCTATTTTTACACACAGTACGCCCATTGCCACAACATTGGATTTTTATCTATTTTTTGCCTACTCGTTTTAAGGGATCAAGAGTAAGATCTCAGCGGTCGGAGGTCAGAGGTCGGATGCCTGAAGCGTGGAGTAGGCAATAGGGAGTAAGAAGCATGAGGCAAAAGCAATTGACCACAAAGGCACTGAGAACACAAAGGATAATACTTTTTCCACCGCGGACAAACGCAGACAGCCGCAGACAAAAAATATGATCACCTTCGGTGAATGAATACGAACAGCGATTAGCCGTCTACCAAAAGCCCCTTAACTCCTAATCACTTAACACTTAAAACTGTAATTCCTTAATTCGCAATCTGCCTAAGCGATCCAGGAGATCAAGGCCGTGCCGAAAATCACGGTGATGATGCCGCTGGCCCTGTACGTCTGATCGGAAGCCCCTTCCAGGAACCATGCATAGATCTTTCCCATGATGTCCTTAGGGTTCACGAACAGCAGCACCGCCTCGGCGAGGGACAGGAGGCCGACGGCCCTCAAAAACCAGGGATAGTGGCTGGCCGAGGCCGCCAGCAGGAACAAAAGCCCGGCGATGCAGGCGATCACCGCCAGGGCCCTGAGCCCCAGCTGCAGCAACTGCCGGAACAGGTTCCTGAAGGATTCGGTGTAAAGGATCATGCAGACGCCGGAGACGATGAATAGCAGACTGAAGGCATAAAGAATCATTTTCATGGGGTATCACTCCTTTCTCCAACCTAGGTTGAGCGTTTTAAATTACAGGATATCAAATTTTGTGCCGATGATCCACCCTGTCGTGCGGTTCGGATTGTCCAGCCCCCGTTTCCATGCTATGGTCGCCCCGGACTCGATACGATTGCCCCGGAAGGTAGTCGGCCGGGGGCGTCCAGATTTTTCTGGGTTCCTGCCTTCGCAGGAACGACGGCTGTCGGCAGGTTTCATGGCCACACGAACACCTGAGTCGAGCGTTTCAAATTTAGGTAATAATAACGAAAGGAAACGAGCCTGAATGACGGAAACACCATTTGCGAATCTAAAAAAACTGCCCAACACCGACACCCACAACTGCTTCGCCTGCAGCCCGGCCAACGCCGCCGGACTGCAGATGACTTTTTTTACCGACGAGGAGCGCGTGTACTCGCATATAGCCGTCCCGGAGCACATGGGCAGCTGGCACCGCATCGTGCACGGCGGGATTTTGGCCACCATTCTGGACGAAACCATGGGCTGGGCCGGCATCTACCTTTTGGAGCAGCTCACCCTCACAAAGACCATGACCGTCAATTTCGACAAGGCCGCCGTCGTGGGCGAAACCCTGCACGCCGAAGGGTGGGTTGAGAAGCGCATCGGCAAGCGGGAAGCGGTCATCCGGGCAACCATCGCCAACGCCGGCAACGAGACCTGCGCCGACGCAAAAGGGGTGTTTACGATGCTCTCACTCCCCTTGGCCAAGAGAATCGGCCTGATGGGTGACGAGTTCGAAGCCACCTTTTTCGCCCCTCTCATGCGAAGCAAGCGAGAGGTCTGAAGCTTAAAGCAAGAACGATGTCACCACAGAGACACGGAGGGCACAGAGAATAATTTTACCCTGCGGGTCACATCACATGAACAACATGATAAAGGGGGAATCACTTCAGACCTAATGCGGGATCACTTTACCCCTTGGATCCTTACGGCAACCATTCGAAAACGGCTTTGGTGGCGGAGATGGATGCATAAGTACGCGTCCTCTGAAAAGCCATGATTATAATGCTTGATATTGACGGCAATCCCGCCTAATGTGCGGGACGCACGGCCTGTTGACTGGAAACGACAGATTCACGACCGGAAGGGATAGAAACTCTACAGGAAAAATGCCGGAACTTACCATCGAAAAAATACACCACGCCGACCCCTACATCGTCTGCCACAGAAACAAGGGGCGGAGCAAAAAACACATCGCCGTGTGCCAGCGATGCCGGTGGCGCAAAAAATGCCGCGCCTTCCGACTCTACTGGCAGCCGGAGCTGCCGTTCACATTTGTTAAACCACACTAGGGTCCCAGGGGTCAGGTGATCACCCGCTTTTTTGAGATGCCAGCAGGATCTGCTCGACGAAATGGGCGGCGTCTTTCGCGCCGCTGCCAAAGAATATACCGGTGTTGAAGCGATTCTCCCCCGCCGGCATGGAATAGATGATGGTGCCGTTCGTCTCGACCCGCTCTTTGTCGGGCGCGGCGGCGATGAGCCTGATCTCCGACGTGTTGATCGGCGCCGTGGTTTCCAGCAGCATGCCTTCCGGGCTGATGTCCCGGGCCATGCCGATGTCCTGGGCGGACTCGCGTCCGTCCGCACTGACGCAGATATAGTACACCTGACACCGAACGCTTTCCCTGGGTTGTTGCCTTCGTTCCATAATCACTGCCTTTCCGCACCGGCATGTCGCCTGTCGTTGTTTGACGCCTGAAGCAAGGACAACTTAACCACAAAGGCACTAAGGACACAAAGGAAAATATAGATTTCTCCTGCGGGGATTTAAACAACAATAATTGTGAATTGCGAATTATGAACTATGAACTATGAACTATGAATTATGAATCCTAGTTTGTTAGATAGTGCCGCGCCGTGTAGGCCAGATCCTCATCGATGTCCGTGGACAGCAGCCAGCGCAGGTAGTCTTCCGGGATCTCCTCCATCATCTGCCCCTTGTGTTTTCCGAAGGGCATGCGCGCGACCAGAACCGGTGCACTGCTGAGCGCCTGCATTCGAACGGCGGGGTCCTTCTCACCGTCCTGTTCGAACCGCGCCCGTATGCGTTGGAAAAGGCCTTCCAACACCAGGATATCCCCCAGCGCGGAATGGGGGACCGCGTCGATCTCCAGTTTCAGGAAGTAGCGCAGATATTGGAGGCTGTACTGCGGAATGCTTCCCTGGGGGTCCAGATGCCGGGCCAGCTTGTAGGTGCAAATGACCCGCTCGGCCTTAAGGCCCTCTTTTTGCAACATCTCCACGTCGAACTGGGCGTTGTGCGCCACCAGGATGCCTTGGTCGTGGTTCAGCAGCTGCTTCAGCCGGTCATAAGCGGGGCTGCCCTTGAAAGGCGGTTTGTCGGCCACCATCTCGTTGGTGATGTGGTGCACGGCCATCGCCTCTATCGAAATAGGCCGCCCGGGGTTGAAGAGTTCGTCCACCACCTCCCCCTGCTCGGTTTTGAAGGCTATCTGGCAGAGCCGGTCGTCCGCCCCCGTTCCCGTCGTCTCCGTGTCTAGAAATATGTACATGGCTTTACCCCAGGCATGCATAAACAACATGTCAGAGAATAGACAGGGTGTTATCTGTATACCGCCGACAGATATAAACTCTAAATTCCAATACCCAAACTTCAAACCAATTCAAATGTCAAATGACCTAATGACCAAAACGGCAACTCGACCACCGACAGCTTACCTCTATGTTTGGGCCTTTTGAATTTATGGCATTTGATATTGTTCAGGATTTCGGATTTGGTGCTTGGATTTTTTATTACCCCCGCTCAATCCAACTGCATCCAACCGTCGGCATCCTCCATCGAGAGAAACACCTTGGCATCCAGGGCCACGTCATACAGCTCTTCGAAGGTGGACAGCATTCTCGCCAACCCGAAGCCGAGGTCGCCTTCGATAACGAAGCCCATTTTCATAACCGGCGTTTTATAGGCATACTGCGTTATCATCGCCGCAAAATACCCCAGCTGCTCGTCGGTAATGACCTCCCCCCCGGTTGCCGGACGGAAATCCCAGACACAGTTCCTGTCGAGAGCGAATTCATCACTGTAGGACTTCATGTAGGCCAGCAGGTCTTCAAAATCCAACTCTCCCTCGACGGTGAAAACCGTCAGCTGACGGGCGTTGTCCTTTTCTACGGCTATCGGCATAGGGTGCTGCCTTTTTCTGGTATACGGTTTACGGAACCAGGGACCAAGGGTTCAAGTGATCCCGTGTTAAGTGATAGGTGATTACGTGTTAAGTCGAGAATCGTAAAACGGACACTGTAAATCGTGAGACGTCTACCCCGGCCATCCGATCTCCGCTTCTGATCTCTTGCAGATTCCTGACCTCCGACCTCTGGCCCCCCGCTACTCGCCCGACACCCACACCCCGTCCCAATCCCGGCCGGGCGGGAAACGCATGAAGTGGCGGCAGCGATCCAGGAAAACCCGGCTCACGGGATCGCTGTCCATCCCCTTCTCAAAGCAGCCGGCGGCCGCCTCAAAGTCCATTCCCCGGTAAAGGGCGAATCCATCGCAAAACAGGCGCTGCGCTTCCGAAAACGTCACATCGCCTCCGCCGAGCACCTCGTAAATGCGCACCGGCTTCTGCCGGCCCTTGGCCCTCACCTGGTCGATCAGGCGGGTGCAAAAGCGGCCGTCCAATTCATCCAGGGTCGATCCGGCCACCAGGATGTCCGCACCATAGTACTTGGTCAGGCTCTCGATGCGCGAGGCCACGTTTACGCCGTCGCCGATCACCGTGAAGTCCATCCGTCTTTCCGAGCCGATGTTGCCGGAAACCACGTCGCCGGTGCAGATGCCGATACCGATGCGAATGGGGTTTTCCCCCCGCTGCTCTCTTTCGCGGTTGAACGCGTGCAGGCGCTCCCGCATTTCGATGGCCGTGGTGACAGCCCTGACCGCGTCATCCGGCTTGACATAGGGCACGCCGAAAACCGACATGATGGCATCGCCGATGTATTTGTCCAGCACGCCCCCGTTCTTGAAAATGATGTCGACCATGAGGCTGAAATACTCGTTCAAAAAGGAAACCGTCTGCTCCGCGGTCAGGTTCTCCGTAATGCCCGTGTATCCGCGGATATCGGAAAAGATGACCGTGGCCTTGTTGTGCGCCCCGCCGAGGGCCTGGCGCGCCGGGTCCTCGAGGATCTGCTCGACGATGTCCTTGGTCATGTAGCGCACCAGTGCCATTTTCATGCGCTTACCCCTGGTAATGTCCTCGAAGGCCAGCACGAGCCCCTGACGCTCGTCGTTGTGGCCGACCAGGGGCACCACGTTGATATTCACGATGTGCTCCTTGTCCCAGGGCAGTTTCAGCACGACATCATACTCCACCAAGGCCGCATTCGTGGCATAGACCCGTTGGATGGAAGCCGCCAGGTCGCCGTTCTCCGGGCCCAGGATGTCCACAAACCGCTTTTCAGCCAAGGCGTCCGGGTCGAATCCGAAGAAAGCCGCCGCCGCCTTGTTGAGCGTCACCACCCGGCCGGAATCGTCCAGGGTGACGATGCCGTTGGTGATGCTGTCCTGAACACTGGCCAGGTAGTTTTTCATGTCCACGGTGCCTTCGTAGAGCTGGGCATTTTCCAGGGCTACGGCAATTTGTGACGCCAGCGCCTTGATCAGGCTCTCGTCTTCGCGGTCGAACAGCCCCTCCTTTTTGTTGATGGCCTCGGTCACGCCGATGATGTCGCCTTTGCGGTTGATGATCGGCGCACACAAAACGCTCCTGGTCCTGAAGCCGGTGCGCTGATCCACGATGGGTAGAAAGCGCTCGTCGCCATAGGCATCCCGAATGTTCAAGACCTCGCCGGTCCCGGCGACATACCCGGCAAAGCCGTCGCTGAGGGGAAAACGTATCTCGGTCAACTCCGACGGCTGGGCCACCTTGGACCACAGCTCGTCGGTTTTGCGGTCGATAAGGAAGAGCGAGCTGCGCTCCGCCGCCAGTGCTTTGCTGATTTTGTTGACGATCTTGACAAAGAGTTTGTCCAGGTCCAGGGTCCGGGCCACTGAGGTGGACACATCGAACAAGATGGCAATCTTCTCGTGATCCGCCAGCAGCTTGCGATAAAGCTCCAGGTTTTCGACGGCGATGGCCGTCTGGTAGGCAAAGGCCTTGAAAAGGGCTTCGTCCTTGGCGTCGAAGGCCCCGCCCTGCTTGTTGATCACCTGAATAACGCCCACGAGTTCACCCTGGAGGTTTTTCAAGGGCCCGCACAGGATGTTGCGGGTCTTGTATCCCATCTCGCGGTCCGTCGAATTGTCGAAGCGGGGGTCGCTGTAGGCGTCGCCGATATTGACCGTCGTATCGTTTTGCGCGACCCAGCCGGCCACCCCCTTCCCCACCGGGATCCTGATTTCACGGCTCTCGAGGCCCTCCGCCACCATCGACCACAGCTCCCCGCTGAAGTTGTCCTTCAGAAAAAGGGATGCCCTTTCGGCGTCCATGACCTTGCTGGCAGTGGCCACGATCCGTTTAATCTGGCTTTCTATCCCCGTTCTGAGGCTCAAGATCTCCGTCATGTCCAGCATCTCATAGATGCTGTCCAAAGAATATTCCGTCTTGCGCTGCTCTATGACCGATTTTTCGAAACGGGTGGTCGTTTGGCGCAGGCGTTCGGTAATCAAATCGAGAAAGTTGATGGCCAGGGATGGCACTGCGGCGAAGATTTCGCGCAAGTCGTCATAGTGTATTTTCAACAGGCGCGCCCCGGTCACCGCCTTGACCGATGCCAGGCGCCGGCCGTCCCCGAAATATCCCATCTCACCGATGCTCTCGACGGGATGGATGATCATCAGATCGACTTTGTCTTCGTACTCCCCGACGCGATATACCAGCAGTTCACCCTCCACGAGGATATAAAAACAGTCGCCCGGATCGTCCTGAACGATAAAATCCTCGCCGGCATCGATGCTGGTCTCGGTCGCGTAGTCGCAGATGATGTCCAGGGCGTCCGACGTCAGTCCCTCGAACACCTTGCAGGGGAGCAGCCGGTCCCTGCGCTGCCGGCGCAGGGCCGCCTGCAGTTTGGCGCTGGTAATCACACCACCGGCCACCATGAGTTCGCCAAGCAGTTTCTTCTCCCCCTTCTGCCGCAACAGGCTCTGTTGCCGGAGGATCCGCTCGATCTTTTCCGGGGTTGCCTTGAGGTATTCTCCCAACCGCCTCAACGGGGGCTGTTTGCACTCTTCTGACGGCATGCAACGGGTCCTTATTGGTTAGTATCGGTTAATTGTTTCAAAATCTTAGGATTGTGTCAAGCACCGGAGGGCGGGGGGTGGAGACCAGGGGCCAAGGGGCAGACCGCTCAACGCATGATGCTTTGAAATTGCCTTGCGCCCTATGCCTTGGGCCTTGCGCCATAAGTTTCACATTTCACCAGTCACTACTTAACACGTAATCACTTAACACCTAACACCGTATGCGTCTGACGGTTTACCGCCCCCTGAACCCCTGAAAAAACACATTGACAACAGCCCTTCGCTGTCTATATTTGAATATATGTTCATATATTAAATTTTTTGGAGGAACCATGCCCAAAGCAGCGCCGGAAACGTGTGGGGGACCCTACTGCGACGTGCGCACGGTGCACATCGATCGGGTCATGCGTGCGAGAAAAGAGGCTGCCCCCGACCGCTTGCTGGAGCGGCTGGCCCGGACCTATAAGGTCCTGGGCGACCCGACCCGGCTCAGGATCGTCATGGCCCTGGACGGCGGTGAAATGTGTGTCTGCGACCTGGCGGCCTTTGTGGGCCTCAGCGAATCGGCCGTCTCCCACCAGTTGAGGCGCCTTAAGGACCTGGCCCTGGTCAAGAACCGGCGCGACGGTCAGACCCTCTACTACGCCCTCGACGACTGGCACGTGTCGGATCTTATCGGCATCGGGATGAAGCATTTAACCGAGGACAGATGACGGGGGGTCGGCGGCATAGGGAAAAAGCAATCGAACCACAAAGTCACAAAGGACGAAGTAACGTAACACCTAGCACTGGATCAACCGTAAACCGTATACCGAAAGAAAGTTATCCGCCATGAACATCATCACCGGCATATTCAATGAAACCTGGCAGTTGTTTCTGGAAGCGTCTCCGTACATTCTTTTCGGGCTGCTGGTCAGCGGGCTGTTGCGGACCTTTCTCGATCCAAGTTCGGTGGCCCATCATCTCGGGCACGGCCGGATAGGGCCCGTCCTCAAAGCCGCGGTTTTGGGCATCCCCATCCCGCTCTGCTCCTGCGGCGTTCTGCCGGCTGCCGCTTCCCTCAAAAAACAGGGGGCCAACAACGGGGCCACCACCGCCTTTCTCATCGCCACCCCCGAATCCGGTGCGGACTCCATAGCCATCAGCTATGCGCTTCTCGATCCCATCCTGACGATCGCCCGTCCCGTGGTGGCATTTGTCACGGCGGCCGTGGCGGGCATCGCCGAAAATCTCGTCGGCAAAAAAGAGGGCCCCCAAAAGGCGCCGCCGGACATCTCCTGTCCCATCGACGGGTGTTGCGACGGCAAGGACTGTTCCCCGGAGGTTCATCGCCACCATCACACCACCTCCGAAAAGCTCAAAGCCGGCCTGAAGTTTGCCGTCAACGAGGTCTGGGGAGACCTGGTGCTGCTGTTCGCGGTCGGCCTTTTCCTGGCCGGCGTCATTACCTACGCGATACCCGACGATCTTATCGGAAGGTACATGGGGGGCGGACTCCCCTCCATGCTGATCATGCTGGCAGCGGGCATCCCCCTCTACATCTGCGCAACCTCCTCTACGCCCATTGCCGCGGCCCTGATTTTGAAGGGCGTCAGCCCGGGGGCCGCCCTCGTGTTTCTTATCGCCGGCCCGGCCACCAACATAACCTCGCTGGCGGTCCTTTTGGGGATACTCGGCAAACGGGCCACGGTTATATACCTGACGACCATCGCGGTGCTGGCCGTTCTCGCCGGCCTGGCGGTCGACCAGATCTACGCCGTGCTGGGGATATCGGCCCGGGCAGCCGTGGGCCAGGCGGCCGGAATGATTCCGCCGGCCGCCAAATACCTGAGCGCTTTGCTGCTGCTGGCGATTTCGGTCAAGCCGCTCACGGCCCGGATAAAAAGGATGTTCGCAAAAGACGGGCGACACGGGCACCCCCATGATCACGCCCACCATGCGGCAACGGCACAGAAAAAGGAAGGGGACCGGGTGTCCGCGGCCGAACCACCGCTGTGCACCGGCCCGACCTGAGGGTGTTCAAACTGACCGGGTCCGGTCACACCAATACCATGCCCCTCGCCTGCGAGGGGCATCTTATTGGTTTAGTTTGTTTTTCAGCGCGGCCGCGACAAAATCCCTGAACAGCGGCTGCGGGTCCATGGGCCTGGACTTGAACTCGGGGTGGAACTGGCACCCCAGGTACCAGGGATGGTCCTTCAGCTCCATGATCTCGACCAGTTCGCCGCTGGGTGACACGCCGCTGACGATCAGGCCGTTGGCGACGCAGTCGTCCTTGTATTTGTTGTTGAATTCATAGCGGTGGCGATGGCGCTCGGAAATCTCGTCCGTCTTGTAAGCCGCGTGGGCCAGGGTGTCTTCATGGAGCCTGCATGAATAGGCCCCCAGGCGCATGGTGCCGCCTTTTTCCGATTTTTCGTCGCGGACCTGCACCGTGTTCGTCTTTTCGTCATACCACTCGTGCATGAGGTAGATCACCGGGTGGGGGGTGGTGCGGTCGAACTCTTCACTGTTGGCCTTCTCCAGCCCGAGGACGTGGCGCGCAAACTCGATGACGGCAATGTGCAGGCCCAGGCAGATGCCGAAATAGGGAATGTTGTTCTCTCGGGCATAGCGGGCGGCGCAGATTTTGCCCTCGATCCCCCGCGAACCGAACCCCCCGGGCACCAGAATCCCGTCCGCTTCGCTCAGGATCCCGCTGCAACTGTCCGCATCGATGGTCTCCGAGTCGACGAACAGCAACTGCGAGCGGCAGTCATTGGCGACCCCGCCGTGATACAGGGCCTCGTTGAGGCTTTTATAGGATTCGGTGAGATCTACATATTTTCCCACGATGGCGATCTTGACCGAGTGCTTGGGCGTCTGGAACCTTTCCACGAAGTGCTCCCAGTCGTCCAGGCGCGGCGCCCGGGTCCAGATGCGCAACAGTTCCACGATCTTGTCGTCCAGGCCCTCCTGATGGAACACCAGCGGGACTTCGTAGATGCACGCCACGTCCTTGGCCGTAATGACGGCGTCCTGGCCGACGTTGCAGAAAAGGGCGATCTTGGCCTTGATGTCATCGGAAAGGAACCGGTCCGTCCGGCACAGGATGATATCCGGCTGAATGCCGATGCTCCGAAGCTCCTTGACGCTGTGCTGGGTCGGCTTGGTTTTGAGTTCTCCCGCCGTCCCGATATAGGGTACCAGCGTGAGGTGAATGTAGATGACGTTCTCCTTGCCCTCATCGGCCCTGAACTGCCTGATGGCCTCGAGAAACGGCAGGCTCTCGATGTCGCCGATCGTGCCGCCGATTTCGACGATCACCACATCGATGCCGTCCCGGGCCAGCTTGATGCTGTTCTTGATTTCATCGGTGATGTGGGGGATCACCTGCACCGTGCCGCCCAGGTAATCGCCCCGGCGCTCCTTGGAAATCACGGCATCGTAAATTTTCCCGGTGGTAAAATTGTTATCGCGCCCCAGCTTCGCATGGGTAAAGCGTTCGTAGTGCCCCAGATCCAGGTCGGTCTCGGCACCGTCGTCGGTCACGAAGACCTCCCCGTGCTGGAAGGGGTTCATGGTTCCCGGGTCCACGTTGATATAGGGGTCGAGCTTTTGAATCGTCACCGTGAGGCCCCGGCTCTCCAGCAACGCCCCTATCGCGGCCGACGCCAGTCCCTTGCCCAGAGAAGAAAGGACCCCGCCGGTTACAAAAATATACTTGGTATTGTCACCCATTAACGCACCTCGTTATTCAAACTTTTTCCTGAATTCATCGATGGTTTCCTGAACCTCGTTCAGTTCATCGGAAACCCTTTCTTTTTCCGTCTCCACCGCCTCTGTCCGGTATTCGTTTCGCAGGCGGGCCACATCGAACAGTTCTTTGGAAAATTCCGGGTCGACCTTCATCTGCTCGACCCCGATCTCCCGCACCAGTCGATCGTCCTGGTAAAACCGTATGTGCATCGGATACCAGGCGCTGTTGACCTGCCGCCAGTCGCCGTAGCGAATGTCGCACACGCATTCGTTTCCTTCGGCATCGTGGCCCGGCATCATCCACCTGACCGGCCGGAAGGTTTCCTTGTCGAACCACACCTGGTTCACACGCGCATCCGGCTTTTCCGTTCCCAGCACCAGCACGATACCATCTTCAAAGCGTTCAAAACCGGTCGCATCGATATCCACGCCGAGACGGGCCAGGTGATCCTCCAGCAGCCGGCGCGAACGGTACAGCAGAATGTCCTGATAACGATCGAACGGGTATTCATCGGAAACACCGATGCGGCCGTCGACGACAACAAGGCTGTCGCCCGGCGTCTTCACGTGAATACGTTCGGCGTTTGGGGAGCGGGAGTCGCTGCGAAAGGTTCCGGGGAATACATAGCGCACCGTTTCGCGGGCTTCGACGGCACCGGTCTCCAAACGGCTGTCGTGGTAAACCACGCGCTGAACTACCAGCAGGCTGTGCGGTCGGCCGATATGCTGGACCATCAGGTCCAGAAGATGCGGCCCCCTCAGAATGTAAGCCCCTGCAGATGTCGTCACCATCAGGAGCACGCCCAATGCCGCCAATGACGGCCGGAAAAATGTTCGCAACCCTGCCCCCACCCTGGACATCACCCTGCGATGAAAATGTCGTCCGCAAACTGCGCGGCCGCCCCCAGCTCCTCTTCGATCCTGATGAGCTGGTTGTATTTGGCTACCCGGTCGCTCCGCGACATGGAACCGGTTTTGATCTGCCCGCCGTTCACCCCCACCACCAGGTCGGCGATAAAGGTGTCTTCGGTCTCCCCCGACCGGTGGGAGATGACCGTGGTGTACCCCGACTGCCTGGCCATTTCAATGGCATCCAGGGTTTCGGTGACCGTTCCGATTTGATTGAGCTTGATCAGGATCGAATTGGCAATCCCCAGCTCGATCCCCTTGTTGAAGATCTTCGGGTTGGTTACGAAAATATCGTCTCCAACCAGCTGGATCATCCCCTCGAGACGGTCCGTCATGGCTTCCCACCCTTTCCAGTCCTGTTCGGCCAGCCCGTCCTCGATGGACACGATGGGATACTTGTCCACCAGTTCCTCGTAGTAATCGATCATCTGCTGGGCCGACAACTTCTTCTTTTCGGAGGCCAGCACATATTTCCCCTTTTGATAGAATTCGCTGGCCGCGGCATCCAGGGCGATCCCCACCTCGATTCCCGGCTTGTAGCCGGCTCCGTCGACGGCGTTGATGATAAACTTAATGGCTTCCTCGTTGGAGGAAAGGTCAGGCGCAAAGCCGCCCTCGTCGCCCACGGCGGTGTTCAGCTTGTCGGCTTTCAGGATTTTCTTCAGTTCGTGAAATATCTCGGATCCCATCTGGACCGCCTGGGCGATGCTCTTGGCTCCCACGGGAACGATCATGAACTCCTGGATGTCGAGATTGTTGGCCGCATGGGCGCCGCCGTTAACGATATTCATCATGGGTATGGGCAGCACCCTGGCGTTGATGCCCCCGAGATAGCGGTAAAGCGGCAATCCGTAGGCGATGGCGGCAGCCCGGGCGGCAGCCATGGAAACGCCGAGAATCGCATTGGCGCCGAGCTTGGATTTATTGGCCGTACCGTCCAGGCCTATCATCAACTGGTCGAGTGCCACCTGATCGGCGGCGTCCATACCGCTGACGGCCGGACCGATTTTTTCCGTGGCATTCTTGACGGCCGAGGTAACGCCCTTGCCCCCATATCGTTTGGCCTTTTTGTTGCGCAGTTCGAGGGCCTCGCGCTTGCCCGTGGAAGCGCCCGACGGGACGGCCGCACGCCCGACGGCACCGCACGCCACGGTCACGTCCACCTCCACGGTGGGATTCCCTCTCGAATCCAGAATTTCCCTCGCCTTGACATCCACAATCTCTGTCATAACAACCTCCCCTGGTCATCACCACCGGCAGGCGGGCGGGTCGGTCCCCTTTCGCAAAGAGGGCCATGCCTTGTTGCCGCATGACGATTATGGTTACATATACATTCCCTTAATGCATGAATCCAATCGGTTGGGTATTTTTTTCGTGTTTCAAACGGCAAAGCACGGGGTTGACTAATCGGGTGGAGATGTTACTCTCCTTCCCAATCTATGTCAACCGAAGTTGACCATTTTTGCCATGTGGAAGGGATGCCATGAAAGCGACGGATCTATACAATCAAGCCCACCTTTTCGTATCCGCAATGCGGATCCTTGCATACAAAAATTCGGCGCCGCCCGCCATCGACGACGTGTGCGACCTGCTTTCGATTTCCAGAGAACAGGGGCACTACATCTGCCGGAAACTGCAGGAACACGACGCCGTCAAACTGGTGGAAAGCGCCTACGGCCCCCGGCTTTTCATCAGCGACCACCTGAAGCTCGAAGAGATCCCCGTCGAGGAGCAGGGGGACCGTCTGCAGGAAGCCCTCAAGGCGTTCCAGAGCGCCCGCCAGGGACACTCCCAAAAGGTGGCCGCCATTCAGAAGGAACAAACGCAGAAAAAGAAGAATCTGTTTGCCGACCTGGAAAAACAGCTAAAAAAGAATCTGAACAAAACATGACCGCGGATCCGGGGTCATGTTTTGTTCAGATTCTTTTTTATTACTTCAATCCGATCTTCCAGTTCCAAAGCCCCTCCCGCGGCTTCATTCTCACGCCGGCGGGGATCGGCTCGTCCAGCTCGACGAAACAGCGGTAGCCGGCGTTGTAAAGCTGCTCTCTTTTAGCCGAGAGATCCAGGGCCCAGTTGGGGAACAACCAGTATTCATGCCCGTTTTTTACGGCCCAGGCCTGCTCTCCCCTGGGGCTGGAAAAAGGCCGGTTCTGCTCGATGCCGGAGGAGAGGGTGCGTGAAATGCACAGCGGCCACGTCCCGGCCAGCACGATTCCCAGGGGCAGCGAGCTGACCTTGGGCATCGCCAGAAGATCCTCCGCGCCCATTTCGGGGCTGACCACGGCACCGGTGAAGCCCATCCGCTTCAAGGCGTCCACGGCCAGGGGGTTGGCGATGTTGCAAAAAGGGCCCGCCCACAAATGCAGCCCGTTCAGGGAGGGAAAAAATACCGTTTGCCACGGGGCGTTGAGCAGGAAGGTGCGGGCGCCTTTTTTCAGGGCCTGCCGCACCTGCGCCGCGCATTCGGCCTCGGTGTCGGGCCACACCACCGGCGGCAGACACCACCAGATCCTGCCGGCCGTACCCTTGGAAACCCTGGAAAGCGACGTGTCCGACAGCCACAAACCCGTGCGGTCCTTCCCCCTGGCACCCCTCGTGTCCGGCTGCCGGCGGATGTGCAGCTCCACGTCGGCCGTGCGCCCCCGGTATCGCCGGGGAAGCTTCAGGCTGAAACGCTCCGGGCGGCGCTTCTCATCCGCCAACCCTTCCATTTGCTTTTCAAGCCCGGCCAGCTTTCGTTCAAGGGCCGCCTCCTTGCGGTCGATCAGAAAAACCGGCGTCCCTCTCATTTCCTTCCGCCCGCCGGGGATCTTCAAGTAGAGCCGCCCCCTCTTGGGGATGTGCCGGGACACCTTGCGCACGGCGTGCCATTTGTCGTCTTCGTATCCGATTCTGAGGACGTCGTTTTTAAATAGCTCCTCCCGCGCGGTGATATACGGTTTGGTTCTGCCGCCCTGCAGCCGCCCCACGAGCAGCCCGGACCCTGTCTGCCCTTCCACCTTTACAGGCGCCTGGGGACGTTGGGGCAAAAAGTTGTAGTGGGTGCCCGGGCGTCCCAGTGCGAGTGAAAGAAGCTCGAGTGCGGCTTTTTTCACGGCGGGGTCTTGGCCCTCGTCCCGCAGCATTTTGTAGGCCAGAACCGTGTAGTACACATAGTGCGGCCCCTTTTTACGCCCCTCTATTTTCCAGGTGACGACCTCGGGTATCGATTTCAACACCTTCACCAGGACATCCAGGCTGAAATCCTGGCAGGAAAAAAGGCGCCCGCTTTCACCGCCTGCGGCATACCGCCGCCTGCAGGGCTGTACGCACCGCCCCCTCAGGCTGCTCCTGCCGCCCAGGTAGCTGCTCCAGTAGCAGCGCCCGGAAACGCCGTAGCACAGGGCGCCGTGGATGAAGGTCTCCAGACCCATGCCGGCCGGGCAGGCGCCGGCCAGGGCTTTGATTTCATCCACGCTGAGTTCCCGCGGCAGGACGACCCGGTCGATCCCCAGCTTCTTGTGCACGAGGTCGAGGGCCCCTTTGAACGTGACATTGGCCAGGGTGGAAAAGTACAGTTCGCCCGCATAGCCGGCCTGCCGGGCCAGGCCCATAAGGCCCAGATCCTGGATGATCAGGGCGTCGGGCTTGACCTCCCCGGCCAGTTGGGCCAGCATTCGGCCGGCCGCCTCCAGTTCGTCGGGCCTGACGAGGGTGTTGAAAGCCACATAAACCCGTGTGCCCTGCCGGTGGGCCAACCGGGTCAGGACGGCCAAATCGGTAAAGCTGAAATTTTTGGCTTCCATGCGGGCGGAGAACTGCTTCAGGCCGCAGTATACCGCATCCGCACCGGCTGCCAGGGCCGCCAGAAAAGCGGCCCGGCTGCCGGCCGGCGCCAGAATTTCGGTTTTTTTGGTTTCGGACATGTCAGCCATTGTAATCACACCCAAACCGGCCTGCAAGTAAAATTCGGTATACGCTTCACGGCGTGCACCGTACACCGTCGCTCTTGCTCAATGCTTCCAACCTCCGCCTCAGCACTCATTTCTCAGTCCTTTCACTCGGGCCATTGACCCCGGAATCCTCGAATCTCTATCCTCCCCTTGCCCGGAAGCCATCCTGTATTATATTAGCTGATGTAGTGTTTGTGAGAATAACGTTCCGTATGCCCTAAGCGGGCGCCGGGATCGATCAGTTACAACCGAGGATACGCTCATGAAAATTGCAGTAAGCGGCAAAGGCGGCGTGGGCAAGACCACCTTTTCATCCATGTTGATCCGGTCGTTGGACGCCGACGGCAAACGCGTGCTGGCCATCGACGCCGACCCGGATGCCAACCTGGCATCCGCCGTGGGTATCGAAGGCGCAGACAAGATCACTCCCATCGCCGAGATGAAGGACCTGATTTTCGAAAGAACCGGGGCCCAGCCCGGCACCATCGGCGGCTTTTTCTCGCTCAATCCCAAAGTGGACGACCTGCCCGAAGCGCTTTCGGCCAGGCTCAACAACATCAAACTCATGCGCCTCGGCGGGGTCAAGAAGGGCGGCGGCGGCTGCATCTGCCCGGAAAGCACCATGCTCAAAGCCCTGGTTGCCCATGTGGTTATCGCCAGGGATGAAGTCGTCGTCTTGGACATGGAAGCCGGCATCGAACACCTGGGCAGGGGAACCGCGCAAAGCGTCGACAAGCTCATCGTGGTCGTGGAGCCTGGCCGTCGCAGCATCGATACGGCCGAACACATCAAGCAGCTGGCCGAAGAAATCCACCTGAAAAACATTGCCGTCGTCGGCAACAAGATCCGCGGACCCCAGGATGAGGCCTTTCTGCGCAAGCATCTGAACGGCTTCGAATTTCTGGGATTCATGCCCTATGACGACGCCTTGATCCAGGCCGATCTTGACGGCAGGTCGCCCTTCGATGTGGAATCGACCGCCAAAGACAGCGTCGTGCAGATGATGCATGCGTTTTAATGCACCATGATTGCACACCGCCTGACCCTGGAAAAGGGTCGCACACTGCTCCAGCACCGCGGAAGCGCCAGCAACCAGTATATTCTGGAAGATTCACGGGAGGACGCCGCCTATCTCGTTGACTGCGGGATGCCCTCGGATGCAGCCGGACTCGCCGAGGTCCTCGAGGGGATGCCCCCCTTGAAACGCGTTGTCTGCACCCACTTTCACGTGGATCACGTGGCCGGCTGGATTCGGCTCAAACGCCGCTTCGCATCGGCCCGGATCTATTTCCACCGGGCCGCCGCACCGCTGGTCGAGGGGAAGGCGGTCATCCCCCTGCCGGGTTTCAAGGCCTGGAGGGAGGTCTTGATTCCCTGCATGCGGGAATCCGGCTACCTGCCCGCTCTCGGCGACATCCTCGACGGCGGTTTGTACGGGACGCCTTTTAAAAAGGGCTTCCCCGGGGACCGGGTGCGTTATTTCGACGAGGGGGATGACGTGCTGCCCGGTTTCATTGCCATCCACACCCCCGGTCACCGGCCCGACCACGTCGCCTACATGCACGTTGCCAGCGGTGTCCTGATATGTGGCGATTTCATTATCGTCATCGACGGCCGCCCTCTGGCCAACACCTTTCTATCCAGCCCTCCCGACCAGAGGGCCTCCCTCGAAAAAATCAGGACCACCCCCGGTATCGCGTCCGTTTGGCCGGGTCACGGCAGGGTAAGCCCTTTCGACGGTGATGCCCTCCGGCTTTTGCAAGGTTGAGTTAAATCCTGAAAGACCGTCGGAGCGCCGAAATTGACAGAGCGGCTGCAGTGGCTTATATTTTCCGAGTATTTCGAATTTAAACAGGTTTAGTAACGAATCCTGACCCAGAGAACCAAGTCTTAAATTTTGGAATAAATTCTATCCAATCGAGGAGTGTTATGATCGAATTAAAAAGCACCGACATCCGGAAAAGAAAAACGGCCACCCTGGCGGTGCCGCTATGCGAAGATGAAACCATTCACAGCGGTGCGGTTCAGGTGCTGGCGGAACAGGCGGCAACCTTCGAAGAGTTTGACGGCAAGGCGGGCGAGGAGCTCGTTTTACACAACCCGCCGGGCGTGAAGGCCGACCGCGTCATCTTCATGGGGCTCGGGAAACGCTCGCAAGTCCGCACCGACACACTGCGTACATTCGCCGGCAGAGCCGTTAAAGCGTGCATCCAGCGCAAGCTGTCCGGCGTGATGATAGCGGCACCGTCGGCCTCAAGCCTGAACCTGGAAACGGATGCCGTGCTCGAAGCGCTTCTCGAAGGGGCCTACCTGGGAAACCACCGCTTCGACAAGTACAAGCAGGAAAAAAAGCTAATCCCCTTGAAGCGCATGGGCGTCCTGACGACCCCGGGCAACGCCAAAAAGCAGGCCGCGCTCGTTCCACAGGTGGCGGCGGTCTGCGCGGGAACCCTGCTGGCGCGTGAGTGGGTCAGCACACCTTCCAACGACAAAAGGCCCGGTGCCTTTGCGCGCATGCTGGTGCGTGAAGCCAAAAAGGCAAACCTGAAAACCCGCGTGCTCACGGAAAAGGAGCTCCGTCAGGGCAAGTACGGCGCCATTCTAGCCGTCGGCCAGGGCAGCGAGGACAAGCCCCGGCTGGTGGAAATAGTCTATGCCCCCAAGGGAGCGAAAAAGACCGTCGCCCTGGTCGGCAAGGGGGTCACCTTCGACACCGGAGGCATCAACCTGAAACCCAGCGCAGGCATCGAGGACATGAAAATCGACATGTCGGGCGCCGCAGCGGTGGCGGCCACCATGCTCGCCGTCGCCAGGCTGAAGCCACGGGTCAAGATCGCCGGCGTTATCCCGATCGTGGAAAACATGCCGTCGGGCTCTGCCACCCGCCCCGGCGACATCGTCACAAGCTATGCCGGCAAAACCGTCGAGATCGGCAACACCGACGCCGAAGGCCGTCTGATCCTCATCGACGCCATGACGCACGCCCTGAAAAGATTCAAACCGGATGTCATGGTCGATATCGCCACGCTGACAGGGGCCTGCATGGTCGCGCTGGGGGAAAAGGTTGCCGGTGTCTTTTCCCATGACGACGAACTGGCGGAGGCGATCGTCGCCGCCGGCCGGAAGACCCATGAAAGAACCTGGCGCCTGCCGCTGCCCGAGGACTACAAGGATTTGTTGAAAAGCGACATTGCCGACCTGAACAACATGAGCAGTTCGCGCTACGGCGGCGCGATCACGGCCGCCCTCTTCCTTTCCGAATTCGCCGGCCAAGCCAGGTGGGCCCACATCGACATCGCCGGTCCGGCCCACATCAAAAAGGGTATGCCCACCTGCGAGGCCGGCGGCACCGGCTTCGGCGTGCG
>JAJDNW010000045.1 GCA_022340465.1 Deltaproteobacteria bacterium
GCACCCGGATGCGATCCTCCGGTATTTACACCACCGACGAACATGTATGCCATGACCAAGGCAGTGGCCGACCACGGGGATTACTGACCAGCATTCACAAGCCATCTATTCCTTGTAGTTCAAGGCAGAGCCCTTGTCCGCAGGGTTTGCCATTTTGGAGTAGATCGAGAGGAATCCCGGTTCCGTTTTTGTGGGAGTAGGTTTCCACGTCTTGAGGCGTTCTTCGATCTCCTCCGGAGACAGCTCCATATTCAGCTCGCGGTTCGCCACGTCTATTTCAATGATATCGCCCTCTTCGATGATTGCCAAAGGGCCGCCTGACGCCGCTTCGGGCGAAATGTGAGCGATCGCACAGCCTTTATTGGTGCCGGACAGCCTGCCATCGGTGAGAAATGCTACCTTGTCCTGATAACCTTTGGCGGAAAGCTGCCACAGAAAACGCTGCTGGAGACCCATTCCAGGAGCACCGATGGTTCCGACATTTCTCACGATTACCACGTCACCCGGCTGAATACGGTTATCATCCAGAGCTTCACAGGCATGGTCCTCCGTCTGAAAGATCCTGGCGGGTCCTCTGTGGTACATCATTTTTTTCGGCACTGCTGAAATCTTAATCAGGGCGCTTCCCGGTGCCAGGTTTCCACGCAGGAAGGCAAGCCCGCCCGTCGCGGCCAACGGGGCATCGATCGAGTGAATTATTTTTCGGTCTCCGGAGTCAATGGCCGCAAGATTTTCTTCTAAAGAACGCCCGGTGACGGTCATCACTTCGCCGGCTATCAACGGTAATATTTCCTTCATTAACGCTGCGATGCCACCGGCCTCGTCAAAATCTCCCAGGTGGTATTTTGCAGACCCGGACGGGGCGACGTCCGCAATAAACGGTGTCTTTCTGCTGATCTCGTCGAATGTTTCCGGTTCAAGCGCAATATCCAATTCAGCGGCAATGGCCGTCAAATGTAATACGGCATTCGGAGATCCGCCGATGGCCATCAGTACCCCAATGGCATTCTTGAAGGCATCGGGGGTCAGGATATCTGAGGTCCTGATGTTTGCCTGGATCAACTCGACGAGTTGTCTGCCCGCGTCGAATGCGGACCGGATAAGGCGCGAATCGGTACCGGGCAATGTGGCCGTACCGGTAAGGGACATTCCCAACGCTTCAACCATGGATGCCATGGTGTTGGCGGTCCCCATCACCGGGCAGGCGCCGCCACCCCGACAGCCCCTGTGGCGCATCTGACGGAACTCTTCGCGGCTTATCCTCTTTTCCTTGTAGGCCTTGAAATACGTCGGCGCCACATCCAAGGGCTGCACCACCTGTCCCTTGTATTTGTTCAAGGACATATAGCCGCCCGTGACAAAGATTGAAGGCAGATTCAGTCGTGCGGCGGCCATAAGATGGCCCGGGATCACGTCATCACAAACCGGAAGAAAAAGAAGCCCATCAAAGAGATTCGTTTTTGCCACTGCCTCAATATATCCTGCTATCAAATCCCGGTGGGGAAGATGGTAATTGTCATTTCCCGCCATGCTGGTGCAGAGGGCGCTGATGACGAATTCTCTCGGTGTCCCCCCCGCAGCCCAGATACCTGCCTTGGCGGAGGCTACCACTTTATCCAGATTTGCGGATGCGGGATTGATCTCCCCCCAACTGCTGACGACTCCTATTTGAGGCCTGCCGATGGCTTCATCGGCATAGCCGATACCAATCAGCATTTCTTCTCGTTCGACACGGGCGTAATCCGGCAGATGACTGTCTTTCTTTTGTATGTTCATGGGGTCTCCTCCTCAGACTCTTCAAGCATCACCTAAAAAAAGTTATCTGATACGAAGAAAAATAGCAAACTATCTTCGTGAAAATGGCGGGTAGGTAATAGATTGGGAGTGCAGCGATAAAGCGTGAAAGACCTGTCGGAAAAGGAGAGCATTTTGAAAGAAAGGGATGTGATGCAGGGTAGTGTAGTTCTCGAAAGCGTACTCCACACCTGCAGGAAGTGCGGATGCGCCTGCCCCTCCGCATATTTTATGCCGTTAATGCCAGTGCTTCCGCAGCATTCTTGATTCGTTTGATGCCTTCGTTTAGGGAAGCCTGATCTACGGCAAATGAGACACGAATATACCCTTCGCCATTATTTCCGAATATGCTGCCAGGCACCACCGCCACGTGGTGCTCCCTGACCAGATATTTGGCAAAATCCCATGAGGTTCTGCCCAACCCGGTGATGTTCGGAAAGGCGTAAAAGGTTGCTTCCGGTCTCAGGCAACGAATGCCGTCAATCGCATGCAGCCCCTGGTGAACCAGATTGCGCCGTTGATCATATTCGGCAACCATTTTACGGACCGCGTCCTGGGGACCGGTGATCGCTGCCAGGGCCGCGCGTTGCACCATGGATGGCACACCGGAAACCATGTGCTCCATCAACTTTTCCATTTCGTCAATGAAGGGTTGAGGCGCAACGCAGTATCCTATTCGCCAGCCGGTCATGGCATAGGTTTTTGAAAGGGTGAAGGCGGAAATGGTCCATTCTTTCATCCCTTCAAGAGATCCAATGCTGATGTGTTTTCTGTCGCCGTAGACGATGTCTTCGTAAGGTTCATCGGACAGAACGAAAATGCCGTTTTTCTGCGCAAGGTGAGCGATCGGCTCGAGAACCTGAAGATCGAATACCGCCCCGGTAGGATTAGACGGCGTATTGATGATCATCAGCTTCGTCTTTGGCGTGATGGCTTTTTTCACATCGTCAGGGTCTACCTGAAATCCATTTTCTTCCCTTGCAGGAACCCTGACCGGAATCCCGGAAAATAAACCGATCTGGGAATAATAGTCATATCCAGGATCAACAACAATCACCTCATCGCCGGTATCCACCAGGTGGAGCATGGTGTTGAAAATGACCTGCATCGCCCCCACGGATATGAAAATTTCCGATTCGGGATCGGCATCAATCCGGTTGCGATACTTCAGTTTTTCGGCTGCAGCACGGCGGAGATCCAGATACCCCTTGCTGGGAGGATACCGCGTATATCCCCCCTCCAAAGCATCAGTGGCGGCCTGCCTGATATGAACGGGTGTATCAAAATCAGGCTGGCCAATACCCAGATTAACCACGTCGGGAATCTTTTCCGCCAGGGCGGACATGATACGTATCCCTGACCATTGTACTCCCTGAT
>JAJDNW010000046.1 GCA_022340465.1 Deltaproteobacteria bacterium
GCACCCGGATGCGATCCTCCGGTATTTACACCACCGACGAACATGTATGCCATGACCAAGGCAGTGGCCGACCACGGGGATTACTGACCAGCATTCACAAGCCATCTATTCCTTGTAGTTCAAGGCAGAGCCCTTGTCCGCGGGGTTTGCCATTTTGGAGTAGATCGAGAGGAATCCTGGTTCCGTTTTTTTGGGAGTAGGTTTCCACGTCTTGATGCGTTCTTCGATCTCCTCCGGAGACAGTTCCACATTCAGCTTGCGGTTCGTTACATCTATTTCAATGATATCGCCCTCTTCAATAATTGCCAAAGGGCCGCCTGACGCCGCTTCGGGCGAAATGTGAGCGATCGCGCAGCCTTTATTGGTGCCGGACAGCCTGCCATCCGTGAGAAATGCTACCTTGTCCTGAAATCCTTTGGCGGAAAGCTGCCACAGAAAACGCTGCTGCAGACCCATTCCAGGAGCACCGATGGTTCCAACATTTCTCACGATTACCACGTCACCCGGCTGAATACGGTCATCATCCAGAGCTTCACAGGCATGGTCCTCAGTCTGAAAGATCCTGGCAGGACCTCTATGGTGCATCATTTCTTGCGGGACCGCAGAAATCTTGATCAAGGCACTCCCCGGTGCCAGGTTTCCACGCAGGAAGGCAAGCCCTCCCGTCGCAGCCAACGGGGCATTGATCGGGTGAATTATTTTTCGGTCCCCACAGTCAATTGGCGCAAGATTTTCAACTAACGCACGCCCGGTGACGGTCATTACCCCGCCGGCTATCAACGGTAATATTTCCTTCATTACCGCTGCGATGCCACCGGCTTCATCAAAATCTCCCAGGTGGTATTTGGCCGATCCGGACGGCGCGATGTCCGCAATAAAGGGTGTCTTTCTACTGATCTCGTCGAAGGTTTCCGGTTCAAGAGCAATATCCAATTCAGCGGCAATGGCCGTCAAATGTAATACGGCATTCGGAGATCCGCCTATGGCCATCAGAACCCCAATGGCATTCTTGAAGGCATCGGGAGTAAGGATATCTGAGGTCCTGATGTTTGCCTGGATCAGCTCGACGAGTTGCCTTCCTGCGTCGAATGCGGACCGGATCAGGCGCGAATCGGTACCGGGCAATGTGGCCGTGCCGGGAAGAGACATTCCCAAAGCCTCAACCATGGATGCCATGGTGTTGGCGGTCCCCATCACCGGGCAGGCGCCGCCACCGCGACAGCCCCTGTGGCGCATCTGACGGAACTCCTGACGGCTTATCCTCTTTTCCTTGTAGGCCTTGAAATACGTTGGCGCAACATCCAAGGGCTGCACCACCTCTCCCTTGTATTTGTTCAATGACATGTAGCCGCCCGTAACAAAGATTGAAGGCAGATTGAGACGTGCGGCGGCCATGAGATGGCCCGGGATCACGTCATCACAAACCGGAAGAAAGAGAAGCCCGTCAAAAAGATTCGTTTTTGTCACCGCCTCAATATATCCTGCTATCAAATCCCGGTGGGGAAGATGGTAATTGTCATTTCCCGCCATGCTCGTACAGAGGGCGCTGATGACGAATTCTCTCGGTGTTCCCCCTGCGGCCCAGATACCTGCCTTGGCGGAGGCTACCACTTTGTCCAGATTTGCGGCTGCGGGATTGATCTCCCCCCAACTGCTGACGACCCCTATCTGAGGTCTGCTGATGGCTTCATCGGCATAGCCGATACCAATCAGCATTTGCTCTCGTTCGACACGGGCGTAATCCGGCAGATGACTGTCCTTCTTTTTTATGTTCATGGGGTCTCCTCCTCAGACTCTTCGAGCATCACATGGAAAAAGTTACCTGATAGGAAGAAAAATAGCAACCTGTCTTCGTGGGAATGGCGGGTAGGTAATAGAGCGGGATTGCAGCGATAAAGGGTGAAAGATCTGTCGGAAAAGGAGGGCATTTTCCCCGTAAGGTATTTGATGCAGGGTAGTGTGGTTCTCGAAGTACCACTCCACACCTGCAGGAAGCGCGGATGCACCTGCCCCTTCGCATATTTCATGCCGTTAGAGCCAGTGCTTTCGCAGCATTCTTGATTCGTTTGATGCCTTCGTTAAGTGAGGCCTGATCTACGGCAAATGAGACACGGATATACCCTTCGCCATTATTTCCGAATATGCTGCCAGGTACCACCGCCACGTGGTGCTCCCTGACCAGATACTTGGCAAAATCCCATGAGGTTTTGCCCAAACCGGTGATGTTCGGAAAGGCGTAAAAGGTTGCTTCCGGTCTCAGGCAACGAATGCCATCAATCGCATTCAGCCCCTGGTGAACCAGAGTGCGCCGTTGATCATATTCGGCAACCATTTCACGAACCGTATCCCGGGGGCCGGTGATCGCTGCCAGGGCCGCGCGTTGAACCATGGATGGCACACCGGAAACCATGTGTTCCATCAACTTTTCCATTTCGTCAATGAACGGTTGAGGCGCAACGCAGTATCCTATTCGCCAGCCGGTCATGGCATAGGTTTTTGAAAGGGTGAAGGCGGAAATGGTCCATTCTTTCATCCCTTCAAGAGAGCCAATGCTGATGTGTTTTCTGTCGCCGAAGACGATGTCTTCGTACGGTTCGTCGGATAGAACGAAAATGCCGTTTTTCTGCGCAAGGTGAGCGATCGACTCGAGAACCTGAAGATCGAATACCGCCCCGGTAGGATTAGACGGCGTATTGATGATCATCAGTTTCGTCTTTGGGGTGATGGCTTTTTTCACATCGTCAGGGTCTACCTGAAATCCATTTTCTTCCCTTGCGGGAACCCGGACCGGAATCCCGGAAAACAAACCGATCTGGGAATAATAGTCATATCCAGGATCAACAACAATCACCTCATCGCCGGCATCCACCAGGTGGAGCATGGTGTTGAAAATGACCTGCATCGCCCCCACGGATATGAAAATTTCCGATTCGGGATCGGCATCAATCCGGTTGCGATACATCAGTTTTTCGGCTGCAGCACGGCGGAGATCCAGATATCCCTTGCTGGGAGGATAACGCGTATATCCCTCCTCCAAAGCATCAGTGGCGGCCTGCCTGATATGAACGGGTGTATCAAAATCAGGCTGGCCAATACCCAGATTAACCACGTCGGGAATCTTTTCCGCCAGGGCGGACATGATACGTATCCCTGACCATTGTACTCCCTGAT
>JAJDNW010000047.1 GCA_022340465.1 Deltaproteobacteria bacterium
ACCAACAAATTTTCAGAAACAGACGTATATTCATTTTCAACGAGATAGGCCATGCCGACCCCTGAAAGCGCATGCATCCACCTTCCCGAAGGCATTGAAGGCCTGCGGGATCTGGCATCCAATCTCTGGTGGAGTTGGTACCCCCGAGCACGCATGCTGTTCAAAATGCTCAACCGGCAGGCCTGGAAGGAGAGCGGCCACAATCCGGACAAGATGCTCCGCGAACTCTCCCCCGAGATCCTCGCCGCCGCAGCCCAAAATCCAGATTACCTGCGGCATTACCACGTGGTGATGTCCCTTTTTCAAGCTTACATGAACCAGATCCGAAATCCTAGATGCAACGGTGAGGTCGAGCTGGAATTTACGGTTGGAATGGCATCGAATGACAGTGTTTTTTAAAAACGTGCCTCAATTCCTCATCGGCGACGGCACAGTCGATGCTGTCGCTTAACGTCGTATTTACAAAGCATTCAAGAAGGTCTTTGTCCGACGCATCTATTTCAGACAAATGCAATGTTTGTCTGATGCGATTGACAAGTTCTTTCTTTTTGGGGTTCAATTGATTTCTCCTCATGGAATGGAATCAGGAAGGAGTCTATGCCGGCCGGATAGATGTCGCTTCGTAGAAGGACCTGAGGTTCCTGTCGCGCCTCAGGGTCGATATTTCACGATAAAAATACCGATGAAGGCAATGGTAACGAAGCAGGAAACCATTAAGGCCGAGATAATCAATATTGTCGACAATTCCATGCTATTTACCTGTAAAGTCAAATGATAACGCGTTATTCAGAAAGATTACCGGCTATTATGGGGCGGTCCTTCAACTGCATGATGTCAGTCTTCATACACGGAATCGACTCAATTGTCAATTAATTTATATATAATTAAATGTTAATTATAGGCTTTTACCATATTTTGACGCAAAGTTATCAATAATTACTGTATATCGTGCTTTCCCATAACTCCTGAACATGTAGGGAATAGACCTATGGCAGTCGGTATCGTTTAAATTCCCACCAGCGCGGCGACGGCATCCAGGTCCACATGGCGTTCGAAATGGTCTGCCAGAAGGTCGTATTGCCGGTTTTTGGCTTCCAAACCGCCGACATCCGGCACGGAGAGATGGCCCAGTCCCAGGGTGTCCAGCCACAGCCGCAAGACAGCCGGTGTTTCGAACAGGCCGTGTAGGTAGCTGCCCATGATGCGCAGATTGTCGCTCACGCATCCATCCCTTTCACGGCAGGGAGTTGCATTGCGCTCCGTGATTTCAAAGGGCTGCCGATTGCCGTCAACCGCCGTCACCCCCATGTGGATTTCGTAGCCCGCACCGTCGATTCCCTGCCAGGAGAACCGGGTCAGGGTAGTCGTTTTGGGGGTTTCGAGGACCGTTTCGACCGGAAGAAGGCCCAACCCTTGGGAACTGCCGGGTTCGCCTTCGATGCCTTCGGGATCGTGCACCGCCCGGCCCAGGATCTGGTAGCCGCCGCAGATGCCCAGGATGAACCCGCCGTTTTCAGCGTAACGCTTCAGTGCATCGGTCCAGCCCAAGGACTGCAGCCACTTCAGATCATGGCGGGTGTTCTTGGATCCGGGAATGATCACAGCCTTGAAGGTTTTGAGATCCCTTGGCTTTTCCATGAAATGCAGGGAGAGGTTCTCGACCCTGTCAAGCGGATCGAAATCGGTGAAATTGGAGATGTGCGGCATTCGTACAACCGCAATTGCCGGTACGTGGCGATCGTCGACGGCCCCGGCATCCGGGTTTTCGATGGCCACGGCGTCCTCGGATTCGATGGATATGTGGTGGTACCAGGGCAGCACCCCGAAGACAGGCCGCTGCGTCTCCCGCTCGATCCACTCAACCCCCTCTTTGAAGAGGTCGATATCGCCCCGGAACCGGTTGACGATGAACCCGGCGATCTGACTGCGCCGTTTTTCAGGGAGACATGCGAGCGTTCCCACGAGCTGGGCAAAAATACCCCCGCGGTGAATGTCGCCCACCAGGATGACGGGGGCCGCCGCATGGGCCGCCATTTTCAGATTGACGAAGTCGGTGCGCAAGAGGTTGACTTCGGCGCAGGAGCCCGCGCCTTCCATGACCACCAGGTCGTTGTCCCGCCGCAGACGGTCCAGGGCTGCCGCGGCGATCTCGAACAATGCGTTCCTTTTCCGGTAATACCGCCGCGCAACATGCTCGTCCTGCGCCGCGCCCATGAGCACCAACTGGGATCCGGCGCCGCTGGTGGGTTTGAGTAAAACGGGGTTCATGTCCACGTGCGGCGGGATGCCGGCCGCTTCCGCCTGGACGATCTGGGCGCGCCCCATTTCCAGCCCCTCCGGGGTGACCCCGGAATTGTTGGACATGTTCTGGGCCTTGTAGGGCGCCACCGTAAGGCCCTTGCGGGAAAAGCAGCGGCACAGGGCTGTAGTCACGATGCTTTTGCCCACATCCGAGGCGGTTCCCAGGATGGAAAGGCATTTGGCTTGACGGTTTGGCTTCATGGCGCCACCCTATACCAGTTTCCCTAAAAATGGTCGAGATATTAATATCCCACACAGGGAATGGGAAAAAACGCCCTCTTACAAGGTCAAAGACCTCCGTGTGACAAGGTTAGGAAAAAGGCGTGGAGGATCCAAGGGTTCCGGGGCTCGAGTGAAATAGAGATGAGCTCGTGGCTTGCTATCAGCTATGAGCTATGCGCTTTTTCCCCCTTGAATCCCAGGATTAGGTTTTGGCTTGACAAGCATTTCCCGATTCATTACATCAACAGTTGAAAAATGATCGAGAAGCCCGAGCGGGGAAAACCCGCCGGGGCGCACAGGGAACACCGTTGAAATCGGTGGCGGGCCCGCCGCTGTAACCGGGGACGAAAACCACGACATGCCACTGTCCTGTTGTCAAAGGATGGGAAGGCGTGGCCAGTAGGAGGATCCGGGAGCCAGAAAACCTGACTCGATGAACAGATATGTGTCTTGCTTTCCGAGGACCGGGGCAGACCTGACCAGAGGATAAAAAAGGGACATCCCCTGATTCAGCAATGGATCAGGGGATTTTTTGTTTTTAAGGGCATAGGACTTTGTATCTCTGCCAACCCTTATGGAGGAGCGATGAAAAGATTATGTGTCATATTGATTTGCCTGAGCATGTTTTCAACGGCAATGACGTTTGCATCCGACACCGGCGACTTGGAAAATTTAACGCTATCGACGGACGCCTATTGGAATGGGTCCAATCTGGAAGGCTCCTATAGCGCCACCGATGTCTTTAGTACCGGAGGTGCTTTCTTCAATAATTTTTACGCCTATGACGCGAAATACATGTACGCTTCATGGGGAGGGTTCGCCTACTCGAACCTTACCGATACGGCAGCCCAGGGATTGGACGGCCAATACACCGCCATCGCCGCTGGCGGCCAGAACGGTAGTGCGATTTACGCCGTGGGGTACTGCAACACTTATGCGGCAGGGCAACCAGCCATAAGCTTCGATACCGCCCAGGAAGTGTCTGGCGCCTATTTCACCAACACCAATTATGCTTACTATTCCATGCTGAACGGGGATGCCTTTGCAAAGAAATTTGAACTGGGAGACTGGTTTAAACTGACTATTACCGGAAAGGCGGAGGACGGTTCGGTAACCGGCAGCGTCGAATTCCTGTTGGCCGATGGAACCGATATCGTCAATACATGGACCTATGTAGATTTGAGTGCTCTGAAGACTGTGAAGACGATTGAATTCACATTGACATCGTCAGACAGTGACGTGACCTGGGGTATGAACACACCGGCTTATTTTGCCATGGATACCTTGGACACCACCGGGGATTTTGAGAACCTGACTCTGGCAGCTGAGGCTCATTGGAACGGCTCCGCTCTGGAGGGGTCCTACACGGCAACGGATAGTTTCACCAGTGGGGTTGCTACATACAACAATTACTATTCTTATGATAAAGATTGGGATTACAGCTCTTGGAGCGCTTTTGCCTATGCAAATTACACGGATACAACGACTTCCGGGCTGGACGGTCAGTACATGGTTATCCCCGGAAGTGGCGCCGAGGAGTCCGCTAATTATGCCGTGGGGTATTGCAATGCCTTTGCTTCATTGCAACCCGAAATCACCTTTGACGAACCACAGGTTGTTTCCGGTGCTTTTTTCACAAACACCAATTATACTTATTACTCAATGTTGAACGGGGATGTTTTTGCCAAAAAATTCGAAGCAGGAGACTGGTTTAAGCTGACCATAACGGGGAAGGATGCCAGCGGTATCGAGACCGGAGACGTCGAATTTTTGCTGGCTAACGGGACCGATATTGTCGATACCTGGACCTGGGTGGACTTAAGCGGCTTGGGTATGGTGAAAAAGATAACCTTCAGCCTGACATCGTCGGACAGTGACGCGATCTGGGGTATGAACACACCAGCTTATTTTGCAGTGGACGGCGTCAACGACCTCCAAACAAATGAGAATGGGGACAATAATCAGAACGATGGCGGGGATGGCGATAACAACACCTGGCCTGACGGTTGTTTTATCGGTATATCGGGGGCGGCCATTAAATAAAACGGTTGCTCAGCAAACATAGGTTTATGCTTAAAATCTTAGCAAACATATGCCGCATGCACCGGCAACTTTTATCGA
>JAJDNW010000048.1 GCA_022340465.1 Deltaproteobacteria bacterium
CCGTCCACATCACGCACCGACATGCCCGCCAGATCGAGAACCATATCGACCATGGTCATCAGATGCCGCGCGTGCGTGGTGCCCGACGCATGGGTAATTTCGGCCTTGAGCCTCCCGTCGTCGACGACGGCCACGCTGCAGCTCATCGTCGCGGTATCCACGGCCAGAATTCTCATCGGCTGTCCGTTTCGAGAGCGATATCCAGCACTTCATCCATCTGCCGCACAGGTATGAATTTGAGCTTGCGTTTCACGTTAGCCGGTATCTCCGCCAGATCCTTTCTGTTTTTTTCCGGAATGATTACCGTGTGAATGCCGGCCCGCAGGGCGCCCAACGCCTTTTCCTTCAAGCCTCCAATGGGCAGTACCCTTCCGCGCAGGGTGATCTCGCCGGTCATGGCCACGTATTTGTCTATCTTCCGTTCCGTAAGCACCGAAACGAGAGCCGTGGCCATGGCGATGCCGGCCGACGGCCCGTCCTTGGGAATGGCGCCTGCCGGCACATGGATGTGGACGTCCAGATTGTCGAGGGTCCCCTCTTCCACGCCCAGCGACTTGAAACTGGCACGCGTGTAGCTGAGCGCGGCTCTTGCGGATTCCTGCATGACATCCCCGATCTGCCCGGTAACGATCAGGTCGCCCTTGCCGCCGATGATCGATGCCTCCACGTAAAGCACCTCCCCACCGACCTGCGTCCAGGCCAGGCCCGTAGCCAGTCCCACCTGGCTCTCCTCCTGGTCCATTTCGGGATAAAATTTTCTCACCCCCAGGTATTTGTGAACGTTGCCACGTGTAATCACGTGCCTGCGCTTGTCGCCTTCGGCTGTTTTCCTGGCTATCTTGCGGCACAGTGTCCCCAGTTCGCGTTCGAGATTTCTCAGACCGGCCTCGGAGGTATACTCGTTGATAATCTGGGTGAGCGCACCGGGACTCAGGGAAACATTTTTTTTCTTAAGCCCGTTCTCCTTTATCTGACGCGGCAAAAGGTGCCTTGTCGCAATGATTTTCTTCTCTTCCTCCGTGTAGCCCGAAAGGTTGATGACCTCCATGCGGTCGAGAAGGGCGGATGGAATCGTGTCGGTGATGTTGGCCGTCAGGATGAACATCACGGACGACAAATCGAAAGGCAGGTTCAGATAATGATCGCTGAATGCCGTATTCTGTTCCGGATCGAGCGCCTCCAGCAGGGCCGAAGAGGGATCCCCCCTGAAATCGGCGCCCAACTTATCGATCTCATCCATCATGAATACGGGATTTTTCGTACCGACCTGTTTCAGGCCCTGCAGAATCCTCCCGGGCAGCGAACCGATATACGTCCGTCGGTGTCCCCGGATTTCCGCCTCGTCGCGGATGCCTCCCAACGAGATACGTATGAACTTGCGCTGCATGGCCTTGGCAATGGCCTGCCCCAGGGAGGTCTTGCCGACCCCCGGCGGGCCCACGAAACAGAGGATGGGTCCCTTGGTTTTTTTGTTCAGCTTGCGCACGCTCAAATATTCGAGGATGCGGTCCTTGATGGTGTTCAACCCGTAGTGGTCCTGATTGAGCACCTTTTTGGCCTTGTTGATGTCGATCACATCCCGTGTCGACTTGCTCCAGGGAAGTTCGACCAGCCAATCCAGGTAGGTTCTCACCACCGCCGATTCCGCCGATTCCGGATGCATCTGCTCCAGGCGTTTGAGCTGTTTCAAGGCCTCGTTTTCGGCCTCCCTGGACATTTTGGCCCGCTTGATTTTGCGTTTGTAAGCGATTGCCTCCTGTACCCTGTCGTCATCCTCTCCCAATTCACGGTGAATGGCCCGCACCTGTTCTCTGAGGAAGTAATCGCGCTGGCTCTTTGATATTTCGTCCTTGACGTCGGACTGAATTTTGGCCTGCATGGCGGACAGCTCAACTTCGCGCATAATCAAATCGTTGACCTTGCGCAGGCGCTCCATGGGATCCGTCAGTTCCAACAGCACCTGTGATTCCTCTATTTTCAACCGCAGGTTGGAGGCTACCAGATCGGCCAATTTGCCCGGATCGTCGATGCTGTCCAGGATGGCGCTCACATCCCCGGTCAACTCGCCCCTCAAGGCCAGAATCTTCTCGGAATGCTCGCGGATATTGCGCATGAGGGCCTCGGTTTCAACATCCGCGTTACCGGCAGGCTTCTCTTCAATGGTCTCTATCTTCACACGGTAAAAGGACCTTTTACGCAAGTATTTCAGAACCTTTGCTTTGACAATCCCCTGTACCAGCGCCTTGACGCGGCCATCGGGAAGCTTCAGCATTCGCAGAATCCTGCACACGGTGCCCACGTTGTACAACTCTTCCGGGCCGGGCGCTTCCGTCCCGGCGTCCTTCTGGGTGACGACAACGAGAAAACGGTTTTTCGACACCGCCTCTTCCACCGCACGTACAGACCGCTCCCGTCCCACGAACAGCGGCAGCAACATATCTGAAAAAATCACCACATCCCTGACCGGCATCAGGGGCAGTGTCGTGGGAATTTCATCATCCAGACCTTCATCTTCGATGATGCTGATTAAATCGTCTTTATCGGTTTCAGCCATTTTTACTCCATCCCTATTAGCGTTCGGCACAACTTTGCTTGTATTATAAGACCGATTTTCCTTTTGACAACCACCATTAAGCGGTCACCGATGCAGATTGACCTTTTCTCGTCATGCTTGCCGAAATATTTATTATTATTTACAAATTTGACATTCTATGGCATAGATGCCGTGTAATCGGGTATATCCGGCGGCGGCCTGCCCGCGAGATTTCGGTGTCCGTACGCCCGAAGCAAGCGCTATAACCCCGTGCCCCGTTCCGGTGGCGGCAGAGAGACGGTACTGTTGAATTATCTTGTTGAAATAACGATCTTTATCTTTGGAATTTGTATCGGCAGTTTTCTGAATGTATGTATCCTGCGCCTGCCAGCGGGGCAATCGATCGTTCACCCGCCTTCGTCCTGCCCGCGCTGCGGGTCAGCGATTCGATTTTATGACAATATCCCGGTACTGAGTTATTTCCTGCTGCGGGGGAAGTGCCGAACCTGCAAAACCCCGATCGCCTTCCGCTACGTGCTGGTCGAACTTCTGGGCGGATGCATGGCCGTCTGCACATACCTCCGTTTCGGGCCGACCGTCACGGGAGGTATCTACTACCTCTTCATCGCCGCCCTTCTGGTGATCACCTTCATCGATCTCGACCATCGCATTATTCCCGACGTCATTTCTCTGCCCGGAATTCCGGCGGGGGTCGCCGCCTCCTTCATGATCCCGTCCCTGAATACCGTCGATGCCCTCATCGGCATTCTGGCAGGCGGGGGCATCCTGTACCTGGTCGCCTGGAGCTACGACCGTTTCACCGGCAAAGAGGGCATGGGCGGCGGCGACATCAAGCTCCTGGCCATGATCGGCGCCTTCATCGGCTGGCACGGGGTTCTGCTGACCATTTTCGCAGCCTCGGCAATCGGAACGCTGGTCGGCATCCTGGCGATGCTGAAATCCCGTAAAACCATGAAAATGGCGATACCCTTCGGACCCTTTTTGTCCCTCGGGGCCATCATTTACCTTTTTTTTGGCAACGAACTCATTTTTTGGTATCTACATACCCTGGGCTGAATCAAGTGCCTGCCAGACACTTGAACCTAAACTAAGCGCTTCAGCTAATAGGGATTAAAGCGGATCATACGTGGTGTCACCATGAGAATTGCCGTTATTTCCGACATTCATGGCAACATGGAAGCCCTGGGCGAGGTGCTTGGTGATATTAAAAAATCCGATGTGGATACCACGGTGTGCCTGGGCGACATGATCGGCTACGGCCCCGAACCGGAAGCCGTCGTCCAGTTGATCAAATCCCGGGGAATACCCACGATTATGGGCAACCATGAGTTGGCCGTCATCGACCCCTCCTACCTGAAGTGGTTCAATCCAGCAGCCAGGCAATCCATCCTCACCACCATCCCCTGGCTGTCCGAAGACAGCATGGATTTTATCGCCAGACTCAAACCCTTCATTACCATGCACGGCAGCCGGTTCGTTCATGGGTTCCCCCCGGATTCGGTTATCATCTACCTGTTCCAAATTGACGACAAGGGGCTCTTAAGCGCTCTTAAAAAACTGGATGAAAAAATCTGTTTCGTGGGCCACACGCATAAAATGGCTATCGCAAGCCATGACGGCGACACTGTCATCCGGGCCCCTCTCGAGCGGGGCCCGGTAACGTTGTCCGCGGATAAAACGTATATTATCAACACCGGCAGCGTCGGGCAGCCCCGGGACGGAGACAACAGTGCCAAGTACCTTATCTGGGACCTCGACGACCACAGTGTGGATGTCCGCTTTGTGCCCTATCACATCGCCAGGGTGAGCAATAAAATAGTGGAAGCCGGGTTACCGGAAGTGCATGCCGCAAGGTTGTGGTAAAAGCTGTCTCCAAAATATCTTTTGGCCCAATCATCGACAGCCGGAAACCGCGCCGCGGGCATGCGCGTACGTTTTTGGGTTTGCTTTGGGGCCGTACATTTGGTAGTGATTCTCAAGGTTGCAACATTGAAGCAATGCCAGCGATCTTCTCCGATTCTTGATCATGAAACGCGACCGCACCAGCAGGGTAAAGGGGATTTTGCATGTGTAATAAAAAAAACCGACCGGTACTATTCACGATAGTGATATTCTTTCTTTTTACGGCCTCGGCGCAGGCCGGCTCGACGGCGGTTGAAATCAACGCCAATGCCGATGAGGTCGCCGGCGTAGTGGAATACGACACCCAAAACTTTGGAGCGGTCCTGAGCGGGGGGGGCGGGATCATATTCGGCGGTGATGATTATACCATCGGCGATCTGCACATCGCTCTCAAGGACGAGGTTTTTTTCCCGGCCCTGACGCTGGGGCTGGGATTCAAAGGGGTTGCGGGCCGGGCGGACGTCTCCGATTCCGACTACGATGTGGCCGCCATCGGCTTTTCACTGTTGGGAGAATACGACTTCAGAAAGATTTATCTCAACTTTCCCGTTCTGATATATGCCGCATTCAACGGTTCTCCCGATCCCCTGAGCTTTAGCGACACCACGTCCTATGTGGATTTCGATACCGGTATCCGGGCCTACATCGTCAGAAGCGCCGCTGTCGTAGCCGGTTATCGGGCCATGCGCATCGACTTCAAAGAGGGCGGTACCTCCGACACCCTGAACACCGATGCCTTCTACATAGGCCTGCGGCTCACCTTCTAACAAGCTTTGATTCATCGGGATCGAGGGTACTTTTTTATCGTTGTGAGATGTGAAACGTATGGCGCAAGGCATAAGGCCCAAGGCAATTTCAAGGCATCATGCGTTGAGCGGTCTGCTCCTTGAGCCCTGGGCCCTGCGCCCTGATCCGTATTCCGTGAACCGTGAAAATTTGTTAGGCTAATTCCGCGACCTTGTCGGCAATGGCTTTGATCGCATTGGCAACCGGCGAATTGTCGTACTCGGTCTGAATCGACGTGCCCGTATCGCCGCAGGTGACCACTTTCGGATCGAAAGGAACCCTGCCCAAAAATGGGATACCTGCTGCGGCCGCGGTGCGTTCTCCGCCTCCCGAGCCGAAAATATCCACGGTCTCATGGCAGTGCGGACACTCGAATCCACTCATGTTTTCCACGAGACCGAATATTTCCATTTTGACGGTTTTGCAGAAATTGATCGATTTACGCACGTCCGCAAGCGAAACCTCCTGAGGCGTCGTGACAATCACCGCCTTGGCATCCGGTATGGTCTGGGCAACCGTCAACGGTTCGTCACCGGTTCCCGGAGGGGAGTCGATGATTAAAAAATCGAGGTTTCCCCACTCGACATCGCCGATGAACTGCTTGATGGCCGAAAACTTGATGGGGCCCCGCCAGATGATGGCATCGTCCTTGCTGTTGGTCAGAGATTCGATGGAAACGGCTTTGAGGTTTTCAGTGCAGCTCATGGGTTCCAGTTTCTGGTTCTCGCTCAAGCCGAGCATGCCGTCCAGCCCCAGCATCCGGGGAACATCCGGCCCGTGCAAATCCACATCCATGATCCCGACCTTGAAACCCTTCTTGGCGAGGGCAATAGCCAGGTTGACGGAAGTGCTTGTCTTGCCGACGCCGCCCTTGCCACTCATGACAACCAGTTTGTTCTTTATTTTCGAAAGCGACATCGCTACGGCTGCATCCTGCTCCGCCCGGGGGTCGGCTTTTTTCTTGGCTTCATCCATGCTGTTGTGAATCTCTACCATGAGCGTGTATCTCCTTTTGATAATAGGTTTTCATACGTGTCGATGAAATTCTCTGCCGCCGCACACATCGCATTTTTCCGGCCGTCCGGTGCCGAAGGGCTCCTCCCAGGTATGCTCGCAGTTATGGCAGACAAAGGTTCTGTTTCCTTCCACCAGTTCATAGTTACCGCCTTCCACCCGCACGGCCTTGCCGTTGATGATGGCATCGGCAACCGTATTCCTCGCTTGTTGTACAATTCTGCCGAAAGTGGCCCTGGATACGCCCATCTTTTCTCCGGCCTCTGCATGGGACAGCCCCAGAAGGTCCGCGAGACGTATGGCTTCCCGTTCATCAACCGTAAGGCAGACTTCATCCAAGTCAAGCACGGGAATGCCTCTGGGCTTGAAATAATTGATTTTTGGATTGAACCCCACCAGACGGTTTTTTTTCGGCCTTACCATCTCTCCTCCATATTGAGCATATGCTCGTAAGGCAACGTAATACATCCAAGTATGTTTGTCAAAATTTCATACCTGAACTCTGACCAGGTCATAGCCAATCGAAGTAATGAAACGCGTCTTTCGCGAAAATAAAACCGAAAACGCACAGGACGATCCCGAGCCCCCTGACGGTGTATACATAGAGGCGGCTTTTCAGGAAATGGCGGGAACTGCCCGCAACGACAGCCACCACGCACTTGGCCCCCACCAGCAGCAGGTAAAACGCCGCCATGAACACCAAAACGGCCATCGTGCTAGCCGAGAAAGCCTTCAGCACCAGGGGGCCGCCGATGGCGAACCAGAACATGTAAGGATTGGGGTTCAGGAAGTTGGCCACAATGCCCTTCTTGAACGAGTGGGGTGCTTCGGAGCGCGCCGTGAAATCCGCACCGCCGAACGTCATGCTTTCATAGCCAAGGTAAAACAGGTAACCGGCGCCGAAAAGAGCGATGCATCCCAGCACGGTGTCGAGGGCGGTGAGTCGGTGCAGCACGAAAAGAGCGAGTAAGACGATCGGCAGGTCGGTCAAAAGCGGTGCCAGGGACACCTTGATCCCTTCCCCGATGCCATGCTTCAATGTCTGGGTCATGACCAGCGTCAGCAGCGGCCCCGGGGAGATCCCGGCGCTCACCCCCAGAACAAGACCTGAAATCAGGAAGGACACCTCGGGGTTGCCACCCGCCGGACTCACGATGCAATCCCCCGGTTCATGCTGCCCTGGGTGTATCCCTCCAGGTCCACGGCGACATGATCGAATCCAATGGCCTTCAGCCCGCGAACGAGTTCCGGGGCCACCGCTTCTCCGATCACAGCAGGCAGCTCGGATGCGGGAATTTCAATTCTGGCCACGCTGCCGTGATGCCTCACGCGGCAGTGGCGGAATCCGAGACGCTGCAACAATGCCTCGGCTTTCTCGACCATGGCAAGGGCCTCTACCGTCAGCACGGTGCCGTAAGGGATACGGGATGCCAAACAGGCCATTGCCGGCTTGTCCCACGCGTCGAGACCCATCTCTCTGGCGAGCGCACGGATGTCCGCCTTGGTAAAACCGGCATCGACGAGGGGCGCCCTGATATGCAGCTCCTCGGCGGCTCTAAACCCGGGCCGGTAATCCTGCAGGTCATCCACATTGGCACCATGGGCCACATGCTCGATATGATTGTCGGCGGCAATTTCCAACAGCCGTCGAAACAGCAGGGTTTTGCAGCGATAACACCGATCCGGTCGATTGCGTTTGAACGCCAAATCAGCCATTTCTCCGGATCGAATCGTCATGTGCCTGACGCCCAGGCGCTGTGCCGTTTCACAGGCATTCCGGATTTCACGCCGGGGGTGAACGGCGGAACACGCCGTGACCGCCAGAAGGTTGTCCCCCAGAACCTCCGCGGCGACCGCAGTCAAAAGCGTACTGTCGACACCTCCCGAGAAGGCCGCCAGAAGCGAATCCATACCGGAAAGGACGGAAACCAGCTGCGCCTTTTTTTCAGCTATATCTCTCATTCAAGTCGCCACCATGCCTTGCGCGCAAACCATTGAACGACATCCCGGTTCACACCCCTCACCCCTTTTGAAGCAAATCAGCGTCGACGGGGGATAAAACCCCCTCGGGGAGCCTTTTTCATGCCTTCGGCTCTAATGAGGGCCGCTGATTTTGGGGTTTACAAATCTAGGCTGATATTTTATGTACCCTTCATTAACGGCAGGCGCCGTGCCCCGTTTAACATTGGTCCGGCAAATGCCCGGCAGCCTGTAAAACCGCGCAAATGGCCATGTGTATGCGTTCGTGGGTTTCTATACGCCAATTTATTCGTAATTTCAAAGGGGTTTTTCATGGGAAAAGACAGCTTGATCAAATCCACAGCCAAAAAGAAGCGCTCGGCAAAAGAAAATGATGACGACGGCAGCGTAAAAGAAAAAAAGTCGACAGCGGCCGGGAAATCAACCGCCAAATCCCGCAAAAGCGCTGCCGCTCCCAAAAAGGCCAAAAGCGCAGGCGGGAGCAAGAAAAAGAATACCGCCAAGGCCAAAACACAGAGCAAAGCCAAAACCGCGGCAAAATCGACCAAAGCCGCCTCGAAAAAGACTGCTCCCAAGGCCAAGGCGGCAACCAAACCGAAATCCACGGCCAAAAGAGGAGCAGCTGTGAAAAAAGCCGCATCACCCTCTAAGAAGAAGGCCGCGAAAAAACCAACCATCAGAGAACTGACACTCAAGAAGTTTACGCTGTGGAAACCGGTGAAACCGGCCAAGATAACCGTTGAGCGCCGGGACCCGGACGATTTCAAAGCGCCGCCGATTGTCGATGTGGCCGATGAGCAGGAAGCCCGGCGTCTGCAATCCCTTTTGCTTCAGAAATATGACTATGAAACCCTGAAAAAGGCCGCCGCTGAAAAGGCCGCCGCTGAAAAGGCCACTGCCGAAAAAGCCGCCGCCGAAAAAGCCGCCGCCGAAAAGGCCGCTGCCGAAAAAGCCGCTGCCGAAAAAGCCGCCGCCGAAAAAGCCGCCGCCGAAAAGGCCGCCGCCGAAAAAGCCGCTGCCGAAAAAGCCGCTGCCGAAAAGGCCGCCGCCGAAAAGGCCGCTGCCGAAAAGGCCGCCGCTGAAAAGGCCGCCGCCGAAAAAGCCGCTGCCGAAAAAGCCGCCGCCGAAAAAGCCGCTGCCGAAAAAGCCTC
>JAJDNW010000049.1 GCA_022340465.1 Deltaproteobacteria bacterium
CTGCTACTCCGGCAGGTGCTGCGCCAGCTGACGTTCGGCGAAGTCCCAGTTGGCCAGATGCTCGAGAACCGCAAGCACAAAATCGCCGCGCCGGTTGCGGTAGTCCAGGTAATAGGCGTGCTCCCAGACGTCCACAACCCAAAGCGGCTGCATCCCGTGGACCAGGGGTGAATCCGCGTTCGAGGTGCCCATGATTTTGAGACGGTCGCCGTCCAGGGCAAGCCACACCCAGCCGCTCCCGAACACCGCCCCGGCCGCTTCCGTGAACGCTTTCTTAAACTTTTTGTAGCTGCCGAAATCACGGGCGATCCGTTCCGCCAGCCTGCCGCCGGGCTCCCCCCCGCCCTTCGGCTTGAGACATTGCCAATAAAAAGCGTGGTTCCAGGCCTGGCCCACCTGGTTGAAAACCGCGGCGTCCGCACGCTTTTTACCGGTCTCCACCAGGACCTCTTCCGGGGTCTTGCCCCTGAAACGGCGCTCCTGGGTGAGGCGGTTGGCAGCCTTGACATAGGCGGCATAGTGGTGGTTGTAGTGATATTGCAGGGTTTCGGCGGACATATACGGTTCCAGGGCGTTTTCCGCATACGGCAGAGGCTCGACCGCCATAAGGGGCTTGTCCCCCTGCAGGTCGCAGCCGTTGAGGACACCTGCAACCAGAACCACTGCCAGCCAGACCGTCAGACCGCCTGCATGGCCAACATTGCCGATCATTCTTTTTCTCATGATATTTCTCCCTGTTGGAAATGAGCTAATAGCCGATAGCGCATGGCATGCTATCAGCTATGAGCTATCAGCTTTTTCCCGCTTGGATCGCGACCCCTTGAGCCCTCGGATCCCTGGCCCCCAACTGCCCGCAGGCGGCCATCAGAGGCCGGCCGCGGGAATGCCTCAGCTGCGCATTCACCCCCCTTTTGATCAGGCGGTCGCGGAAAGCCGCAATCTCTTCCTCAAGCGGTTCCCTGAATTCGCCCGAAGACCCCGCGTTGAAAGGGATCAGGTTGACCCGCGCCCGGAAGGGCGTGATCCATTCCGCCAGGCGGTGCGCGCAACGCCGGCTGTCGTTCATTCCGGGGATGACCACGTAATTGATCATGACGGCCGCCCCCCTTTTGCGCGAAAATGCCGTCAGCGCCCGTTGGAGCGCAGCCAGGGGCATCGACCGGTTGACCGGCATCAGGCGGTTGCGCAGCCCGTCCTCTGCCGCGTTCAGTGAGACGGCCAGGTTGACGCCGGCCAGGTCCGCCCGTTCCGCCAGGCTGTCGATGCCGTGGATCTGACCCGCCGTCGACAGGGTGATCCGGCGCCGCGCGATGTCGAACCCCCGCTGGTCCGCCAGCACCCGGATCGAACCGGCCACGGCATCGAAATTTTCCATGGGCTCCCCCATGCCCATGAAAACGACGTTGCGGACGGTTTCCCCGAAGCGCCGCCGGGCGGCATACACCTGCCCCGTGATCTCCTCGACCGTCAGGTTGCGCACCAGGCCCATGGTGGCCGTTTCACAAAACCGGCACCCCAGACGGCAGCCCACCTGGCTGGAGACGCAGACCGTGCCATGGGTCGCCATGGGAATCACCACCGACTCGATGCGATGCCCGTCTGCGAGCTCGGTGACGAATTTGACGACTCCTGCGTCTTGCGCTTCCCTGACGACCGTCCCCGGCACGAACCGCCAATCCCGGGCAAGGTCCCGGGACAGCTCCGGCGACCGGCTGAGAGGGCCGGCTTTCCAGGGCTCGGCGTGGTGGTGCTTGTGAAATTCACGGTAGAGCATGCCGGCCCAATAGGGCCCCTTGCCGTAACGCGCCCCGACAAAGGCGGCCAGGTCGGCGTGGGTCATTTCCAGAATGCGCAGCAATCGCTATTCCTTTGTAACGGTTGGCAACTAATAGCTGTAGAATATGCCAAAGCGCCGCATGGGTCAAGCAACCTTCGCTCACAGCCAAATATCCCTGCTCCCCGTAAAGCGAAGCGGAAATCGCCCGCAGGACAGGGATGTCGGCGGCCGCCGCTTCACTTGGACCCCTGCCCCCTGGACCCCTTTGCTGTCTACCCTATTCAGCCCGATTGACAAGGGCCGCTGAATTCATGTAATTGAAGATACCCCGCAGCAAGCTGCGGGGAATGCGCTCGCTGTCTCGGTTCAATCGGAACAGATGTCAATCGAGTGTGAGAAAGGGGAAAGGATGCATCAAAAAAAGGAAAAGCCTTTGGCCGGCATCAAGGTGGTCGAATACGGCGTGTTTCATGCCGGTCCCGGGGGCGGGGCCATTCTGGGGGACCTGGGAGCGGAAGTGATCAAGATAGAAAACGCGACCGGCGATCCGATGCGCCGCTGGACCAAGGTTGTCGGGTTCGATTTTTCGATTGCCCCCGACGAGAGCCTGCTGGCCGAAATTTCCAACCGGAACAAAAAGGGAATCTGCCTGGACATCGAAACCGAAAAAGGCCGGCGCATTCTGCACCGGCTGGTGGAAGAAGCGGACGTTTTCATGACCAACCTGCGCGGCAGCACCAAGGAAAAACTCGGCATCGACTATGCGTCCCTGGCGGCCGTCAACCCGCGCATCATCCACGCCAGCGTCTCCGGTTTCGGGCCGGAGGGCCCCATGGCCGACATGGGGGCCTTCGATCCCCTGGGACAGGGCTGGTCCGGGATGATGTATTTAACGGGATCCGGACAGCCGGCCTTGACCCACATCGGGGTCCTCGACCAGGCGACCGCCATCACCCTGAGCCATGCGGTGATTACGGCCCTTTTTGTGCGGGAACGCCAAGGGATCGGACAGGCCGTGCACATCTCCCTCTACGGCACGGCCCTGTGGCTGCAACACATCAACCTGATGGCCACCAACACCTTTTCGGTGGACCCGTGCGTCTCTTCCGACCGCAGCGGGCATTCCCCGCTGCGCAATGCGTTTCTTTGCCGGGACGACCGGTGGGTCATCGGCACGCACCACCCGGAAAACAAGTACTGGAAAACATTCTGCCGCATCACCGGGCAGGAGGCGCTTCTCGACGATCCCCGCCACACCGACGAGAAGGGCAATCCCGTCAAGAGCGCGGAACTGACGGCGATTTTCGACAAGGTGTTCGCCTCGCGCCCGAGTGCGGCATGGATGGATATTTTCAATGAAAACGGGCTGATCTTCTGCCCCATCCAGAAAATCACCGAGGTCAAATCCGATCCCCAGGCCCGGGCCAGCGGCTACGTCACCCCCTTCAGCCACCCGGTTCTGGGCGACGTCCAGATACCCGGATACCCGGTCCACTTCAGCGCCTGCCATGCGGGCACCCATGCGGCCGCCCCCAAAATTGGCGAACACACCGAAGAGATCCTGAGGGATCTGGGCTACGAAAACGAAGATATTCAGGCGCTCAAAGACGAGGATGTCGTAAGGTAAACCCTAAGGTTGCAACTGTGGGGCGCAACCGTCTTCTAAACAAATACTAAACGGTATACGGTGCACGGTGAGCCCCGTGTTGGTCCATTACGCGTTTACATGACAGCAAAACACGCACATTTTTCGGAAGCCGTCGTCAAAACCCGGCGCAGCAAGGGGATAACGGCCATTTCCCGAAGTTTCAACCCGGTTTTCCGCTACCCAACGCCCAAAAGGCACCAAGTGACACGTATTGGGAAAAAATAAAGCCAATCACGAAAGCACGAAAACGGGAAAGCAGAAAAATTTTCATGGTCTTTTTCGTGTTTTTGGACTTTCGTGTTTTCGTGATAAATGATCTTTATCTTTTCCGTTTTATCCAAATTCGGTATCAGTAGGTGACCGACATGCAAACCATTGCAAACATCATCATCGCCGTCGAACATGGCATCGGGCTGGACATCATCCTCTGGTTCCAGTCCTGGCGCACCGACCTGATCAGCGGGCTGTTCATGCCCTTTGCCTGGATGGGAACGGAAGCCTTTTTCCTGATGCTGCTGACGCTCGTCTATTGGGTGATCCACAAAGACACCGGCCGGCGCCTGATGGTCTATTTCCTGTTTTCCGCCTGGTTCAACGCCTTCGCCAAGGAGGTTTTCAAACGGCCGCGGCCCTTCGTGGTGTCCGACCGGGTGAAACCGGCCCTGGCCGCGGCTGAATACGGCCTGCCCAGCGGACACACCCAGGCGGGCACCGTCATCGGGTCGGTTATCATCCGGGAGGCCGGGAAGCCGTGGGTCACGGTTTTGCTGGTGCTCTACATCCTCCTGACGGGCGTTTCCAGAATGGTGCACGGGGTGCATTTTCCCCAGGACGTGCTCCTCGGCTGGATCCTCGGCATCCTGATCGTCGTTTCCCTTTACCGGCTGGAAGCCCGGCTTGCCCGTTTCCTGGCCGGGATGCATTGGGGGACCATGCTGGCAATCACGCTGGGCACGGCGGCCGCCGTCATCGGCTTGACCTTTCTGACGCACCCCACGCCCGCGGGCGTTGTCGGTGCCCTGACGCCGGGCGCCGCCCTGATCGGCGTGATACCGGGGCTCTTTCTGGAGTCGCGATACATCCGCTTTTCCTCCCGGGGAAGCCTCGGCAAAAAATGCCTGCGCTACGCCGTGGGCATTGCAACGGCCCTGTTGTTCAAAGAGGGCCTGAAACCCCTGCTGGCCGTGGTGAACGACCACTCCCTCTTCATGGATGCTTCCGTGCGGATTGTCCGCTACGCCGTCCTCGGGTTGTGGCTTTCCGCCGGTGCCCCCTGGCTGTTCACCAGACTGCGGTTGGCGGAGCGTGAAAGCGCATAGCTCATAGCTGACAGCGCGATGCGTTATGACCAGTCAGCTATGAGCTCATCTTATTGACCTGGCAATTAAATAGCCTACCCTGTCATGCTGGACTTGATCCGGTATCCAGGACCTATTACCGGATTCCTGCCTTCGCAGGAATGGCGGAATTGAGCTATTTAATCGCCCGAGTAATATGTTTCACCCGACCCCTTGAACCGAGATAGCGAGCGCATTCCCTGCAGCTTGCT